>JBAYVY010000077.1:0-11608 GCA_041674345.1 Phycisphaeraceae bacterium
CAAACGTGTCAAAGGCACCGAACAGTTCCGGCACACCGCCGGCGTCGAACCGATCCTCGCCCCGCGCTCGCTGTGGCTCAGCAACGACGACCGCTGGAACCACTACTGGTTGTGCGGCTCACCACTCCGACAAGCCGCGTAGGGTGTCATGCACCCGCGGCCCGACACGAAGGTCCGTTTATGACGTCTGGGCAACAGGATATGCGAATCATATCGGCCATTTCGCGTGTATGGCGCGCATGCGGCTCTCGTGAATCGTATCTTTGAATCGTGACGGACGATCATTCCGTCCGCCGCGATTATGAAAGGAAAAGCGATGCGCACCACCACTCCATGTCTGATCGGACTGACGATTGGGATCGGAACCGGCGCGGCGATGGTGCGTGCCCAAAGCATCGACGACGCCGTCAGGGGCCAGTCCGTACTCGGCATCAACCAAACCACCGGCGACCTGGTCAAATACGACTTCGACGCCAACAACCTGACCGACATCGGCATCGTGCAATCTTCCACCAGCACGATGACCGGCATCCAGGCGGCGATCTATTTCCCGACCTTCCAGAACATCCACGCCTTGTGGACCAGCCCGACCGACAACAAGAACAAGCTGATCCACATCAACGTCGCCGACGCGCAGGCGACGGTCATCGCGGAGGATGTGGAGGGCGGACGATTCACCGGCGCCGCGGCGTTGAACAACGCGACCCATCCCTACGCCTTCTTCGCCATGCAGGCCGCGAAGATCAAACCGCCGTCCACCATCAGCGGGTTGATCAACATCAATCCGGGCAACTCGTCGCACAACGAATTCACCTGCACCAAGTCCGACGGCGCGACGTTCAGCCGCGATGACCTGGCGAGCAATGCTCCGCCGCTCGATTCCTCCGGCACGTATTGCCGGGGCGATGCGACGCTCGTACACGTCAAGCCCAAGGGCAACGGCAATCAGAACGGCCTGGCCATCGACGGACAACCCTACGCGCTTCAGAACAGCAACACCTACAACTTCGCCGGTTCCATGCAGATTCGCGTTTACAACGACAAGGTCTCCGGCGGCAAGGCGATGGGCCACTGGTGGATCGCGATTGTCAGCGGCACCGTCACCATCAACGACCAGGTGCAGGTGCTCACGCCCAACCGCATCACGCAGGTCGATCAGAAGACCGGCACCGTGACGGAAATCATGCCGCTGTCACGCACCTACACCGGGCTGGCCACCAGCGACGGCGTCATCTTCCACGCCATGCACGAAGGCGACCTTTACAGGATCGACACCACGCTCCAGACCGAAACCAACGTCGGTGACCCGGCGCTGGGCACCCCCGCGGGCATGGCGTTCGTCGGCGCGTACCTGGTGGTTTACGATCAGAGCCGGCGATGCGCCGTGGTGGTGGACCCCGCGACGGGCCATTCGGTCGCCGTCGTGCCGGGGCTTGGAGCCGGCAGTTTGTTCCCGATCATGTTCGCGCCCACCCCGCAGGTCGTCACACAAGTGATGAGCGGGTCGTGCGACTGATCGACCGACAGGATGGGGCGTGATCGGGCCGTCGCGGCAAGCACTGAGAAACCGGGTTCCGTCACGGACCCGGTTTGTCATTGCGACGGCAGCCGCTTCCGCGAGGGCTTTGAAACCAGCGCCCGGCTGGTGTTGAAATGGAAGCCGGACATTCTGGTCAACGGCCACGGCACCCACATGCGATTCGCCGCGTCACAGTTCCAGAAGATCATCCGCTGGAGCCGCCGCGCCGAAGCGACGACAAAGGCCCTCTGCCCCCGGCAACCTCGAACGCGACTACTATCTTCAGAAGGCGTGAGCGAAAAATACACTGGTCAAGTGGGCCAGCGCCGTTGGTACCATGGAAAAACCGCGTCGCCGACGATGCGATACCGGGGGGGGGGGGGCGGCGGAATGACAAACCGTTACACTTCCGGTTATGCCGGTGATATACTTTGTCGTCGAGGTGACAAATGACGCCCAACACATCTTTCGATGAGCTTCTGGACGCGGTGGAGCATTTATCCGCCGACGAACAGGCCGATTTGATCGCCGTGTTGCAGCGCCGTCTGGCGGAACAGGGGCGTCAGCGTGTGGCGGTGGATATGCGTGAGGGGCGCTCGCAGTTTCAGGCCGGGGCCGCGAAACCCGCTTCGGTCAATGACCTGATGCGGGAGATCGGCGATTGAAGCGAACATTGATTCAATCTCCCGCCTTCGTCCGGGCCGCCAAACGATTCGTCAAAAAGCAGCCGGGGGTATTGCCGTCTTTTCGTGACACATTGACGTTGTTGGAGCAAGATGCTTTCGATCCGCGACTTCGCACACACAAACTCAAGGGCGAACTGGCCGGTTCATGGGCGTGCAGCGCCGGTTACGATCTTCGCGTTATTTTCGATTTTGTGCAATACGACGGGACCGAGGCCGTCCTGCTGTTGTCCGTGGGAACACACGACGAAGTGTATTGACGCAACGCGATTACTCATTCGCCGCCGGGTGGTTTTTCGCCGGGAGTTCCGGGGGTTCCGGGGGCGGGGGTTTCGCCGGGCTTGGCGTTGCGGACGACGACGGTGCGGGCGGCCAGGTCGCCGAGGCGCTGACGGAAGGGACTGAGGACCGCGAGGATCAGCAACGGCCAGAGCAGCAGTTCGAGGATGCGGATGAGGTTGCGGATGAGTACCTGCCAGACGTTGGGCGGCGAGCCGGTGAGGGTGACGACGCGGCAACCCATGATCCACTTGCCCAGCGACCGACCGGTGAGCATCTCGCTGAGCGTGACGTGCGCGGTGAGAATCGCCAGAGTCATGAAGGTGAGATAGAGCTGCGCCGCATCGACGGAGGCGGGCCAGTGTTGGAGGATGCGTTCGACATTGGACGCGCCGAGAACGGCATAGAGGATGATCCATGCGGGGAACAGGTCGATCAGCAGCGCGATGCCCCGGCGGAACAGGCCGGCGGGAACCAGGTTCGGGGGGAGTTTGACCTTGTGGTTGGATTTGTCGGACGCATCGCGGCGCCAGACGGCCACCATGATGAGCATGGCGACGGCGAACAGGCCGAACACCATCAGATCGCGGTGGATCGGCGGGGTGGGCCACTGCGCGATTTTCAACGAGACGGATGTGACCGGCGCATCGGGCCTGCCTCGCAGATCGCGCTGGAGCCAGGACAACTCCGGCTGCGCCGCGGCGGCCGGCGCTTTCCCTTCGCGGGATATAACTTCCGGGGGCGGGGGCGGGGGTGAGGCGAGGAGGACGGTGAGTTGATCGTCGTAGGCGGTGGGCAGGAAGTCGAGGCGTTTGCCGGTGGGCAGGTGCATGACGCCGGCGTCGAGCCAGTGGTTGTCGAATCGCAGACGGGCGACCAGTTGCCAGCCGTCGCTGCGGGCGTTGGGTTGACGATCGACGATGACCAGATGCCGATCAATGGTGAGGGCGCGCCAATCGGAGCCGAGCGGCATGGAGTCGTGCTGTACGGACCAGGCGGAGCCGTCGAACTGATGAAGCGTCAGCGAACCGGCGGCGAAAGAGAGAAGGACGGGTTGATGATTGATCGAGGCGATGCGCGGGTGGTTTTTCGGATCGAGATCGGCGGCATTGATTTCCGGGGGCGCTGGCAGCGGTTGCCATTGACCGGCGATGAGACGGAAGATGGTTAGTGGTGCTAAGCCGGAAGGGGCCGGGGCGGGGGAACTTCCGGGGGCGGGGATAGGGATACCCGGGGCGGCGCTCGCCCCCGGAAAAGACTCGCTTTGCCCCGGCTTGGAAGGAGCGGGGGTTTCGGTGCTTCCGGGGGCGGTTCCGGGGGCGGGGGTCGGTTTGGATTCAAACCACCAGCGGTCGGGATCGGAGAGTTGGTAGAGATCGTTGGCCGGCGATGACGCGGCGGGTGATTGAGCTTCGGGGGCGGGGGCCGGGGGTGAGAAAGCCAGGACGAGCAGGCCCGACGCATCGGCGTTCATGTCGATGACTTTGACACCGGCGGGCAGGGGCGGAAGTTGCTGGACATGGTGATCCGGCAGACCTGTGTCGGCATCGCGGATGAACCGGACGGACTGGAAGATGCCCGTGTCGTATCGCAGATAGGCGAGGGATTGCGACACGGCCAGATCGACGATTTTGCCCTTGGATTCGAGCGTGATGTAAAGCATGCCGGGCGGCGAATCGGGGGCGCGGTAAAGCAGTTGGGATTTGTCGGGTTGTTGAATGACGACCCAGAGCGAAGCGCGATCGCCGGCGGCGAGTATCGGGGGTGCCGGGGGCGCGGGGTCGGTTCCGGCTCCGGGGGCGGCGAACGCCTGTCCGATGAGGGTCATCCACAGGCAGAGCATCAGGAACAGTGGTCGCATGAGGTTTGTCACGTTCAGGAGGATACCGCACCGGCGGGATGGCTGCATCAGGGGCCTGGTTCGGCGGGCGGTTCAGTTCCGGGGACGGGGATACCCGGGGCGGCGCTCGCCCCCGGAAAAAACTCGCTTTGCCCCGGCTTGGAAGGAGCGGGGGGTTCGGTGCTTCCGGGGGCGGTTCCGGGGGCGACGAGTCGGAGTTGTTCGATTTTGTAGTATTTGGCGAGGATGTCGAAATCGAATTGCGCGTCGTTGATTTTGTTGTAAAGTTTGCCATCGGTCGGTTCATTGAGGCGAAGCGAGAGCGTGACGGCCGATTCGGTGAGCGACAATTCGATGACCGTGGCGACAGCCGGAAACGCGCCGGGGGGGTGGCCCTGCAATTTCAGCGGCTCGAAACGGGCGAGTTTCGCCTCGGCGAGGATTTGATCGTGATCGTTCACCCACGCGATGCGCACAGCGCGAAATTGATCGTCGATCCACAAGCGATGGCGCGGGTTGCCCAGTGCCGGTTCGGGCGGGAAGGTGACGCGATATTGCCCGGCATCGGATTCGACGGCGGCATGAGCGGCGGGATCAAGGGGCGTGACGCCGAGCAAACGAATCAGTTGATCGGGCCTGACGGGAATGGGCAACACGCGGCGGTCCCGCGAATCGAGCGGCACATCCATGTCGCCCCGATAAGCGATGTGCGTGTCGCCGCTCAAATTGAACATCCACCACTTCCGGGGGTTGCAGCCGAGTTGGAACTTGGTATCGCCGAGCGCGCCGATGGTGAAGGACAGATCGGCCGGTTTGCGCCATCGCAGGACGCCATCGCCTTGTTCAAAATGGGTGTCGCCCTTGTCGTCGATCCAGCGGATGGTGGTGCTGGTCTGCGCGGAGATTTGATCGATCAGCGCGATGCGTTGGTTGTAGCGCTCGGCCAGTTGGGCGTAAGGTATCATGGGCGCTTGCGGTTGCGCCGGTTCGGTTTTCACCGGCTGACAACCGATCAGAAAAATAACCACAGAGGCGCAGAGGCACAGAGCGATTTCCGATTTCCGATTTCGGATTTCCGATTGGGTGATGCGCATGCCGGGATGACTCCATGAAAAATCAGAAATCAGAAATCCTAAATCAGAAATTCCTTCTTACAGTTCCGCGTTCAGAATCTCGCCGAGCTGTTCGGTGACTTGCCTCATCGCCTCTTCGTCCAGATGCGGGTCCAGCACGGCGAACCGTTCCTGATCGTTCCACTTGCCCAGCGGCCCCTTGCTCAGGTCCAGCTTCGGCGTCATCACCCACCATTCCTGCGCCCCCGGAAGCTCTTTCTTTTCTGTCCGGTCGTAGCGCAACAACTTCTTCCGCATCAATATCAGCATCAGCACAAACCGGAACGCCACGCGTTGCGGCTGATCGGCGTCGGCCAATCGTCGCAACAGGTTCATCAACACTTCATCATCGACGAACACTTTCTTTTTCTGATGATGCTCCGACACGGTCGTTTTCCAATAGCTGAAACACGATGCCGGTCGCTGGTCCGACTCCCACGCCTGCTCGCAGATGTCCAGTCGTTTGAGCAGATCGCCGTCCTCAACCAGCACGGCATAGTATGCCTCGCCGGGCTGGAGCGCACGCCCCGTGATCGCGCACAACCCGCTGGGCCTCTCGATTTCATATGACGAACTGTTGAAACTGGTCATGGCTTTTCCTACTCCCTCCCCCTTCACTTCCGGGGGTGGGGGGAGGGCCGGGGAGAGGGTTAGGGTGAGGGGGCGTTACGTTACTTCAGACGCCCGCACTCCCGCAAAATCGTCCGTGCCACCGCCTCCGGCGACTCGATGACATCATCGTTGGTGAATCTTACAACACGATACCCCAACTTCCCCAGAATGTCTGTTCGCTGGTCATCCGATTCGCCGGTTCCGATGTGCGTTCGCCCATCAAGTGCGACGATCAATTTCATTTCTTCGCAGCAAAAATCCGCAACGAACGGCCCGACCGGATGCTGCCGACGAAACTTCAACCCATCCAGACGCCGCGCCCGCAACAGATGCCACAACGCCCGCTCCGGCCCGGTCATGTCGTGACGCGGTTTGCGGGCCGTGTCGCGCATGCGCGGATTCAGCGGCGACGGCTTGTGGCTCATGTTGCGAACAATCTATCAGACAACGGCGCATCTTACTCCCTCCCCCTCCGTTTCGGGTCCGGGAGAGGGAATCAGAACTCCCTCCCCCTCTGGGGGAGGGCTGGGGAGAGGGAACAAGAACAAGACTCTCGCGTTTTCCCCTGCTATCATTGCCCTACCATGAATCAAGCCCCATCCAGCAATGTCGAAAAAATCGTCATCATCGGTTCCGGCCCGGCGGGGTGGACCGCCGCCATCTATGCCGCCCGCGCCGATCTCCATCCCCTGGTTCTCGAAGGTCTGCCCAAGCAGAATCCGTCGCTGGTGCTGCCGGGCGGGCAATTGATGCTCACCACGGAAGTCGAAAATTATCCCGGCTATCCCAACGGCGTCATGGGGCCGCAGATGATGACCGACTTCCGCAAACAGGCCGAACGCTTCGGCACGCGCGTCGCATCAAAAGATGTCGTGACATGCGATTTCCAGCAGAGGCCGTTCATACTCACCACGAAAGATTCCTCCGGCAACGAATCGCAACTGAAAACCCATGCCGTCATCATCGCCACCGGCGCGATGGCCAACTGGATCGGCCTGCCCAACGAACAGCGTCTGGCGACCAAGGGCGGGGGCGTCAGCGCGTGCGCCGTGTGCGATGGCGCGCTGCCGGCGTTCCGCAATCAACCCCTGGCCGTGGTCGGCGGCGGCGACACCGCGATGGAAGAAGCCACCTACCTGTCCAAGTTCGCCTCCACCGTTTACATCATCCATCGCCGCGATCAACTCCGCGCCAGCATAACCATGCAGGACCGCGTCCTGGCCAACCCCAAATGCCAAGTGCTGTGGAACAAGGTCGTCACCGATGTCCTCGGCGACGAACACATCACCGGCCTGCAATTGAAGGACACGAAAACCGGCGAGCCGTCCACCCTCGATGTCCGCGGCCTGTTCGTCGCCATCGGCCACACCCCCGCCACGCAATTCCTTCGGAACACCGGCCTCCAGTTCGACTCCGCCGGTTATCTGAAATTGACCGACGGCTTCCGCTCGTTCACGCACATCGAAGGCGTCTTCGCCGCCGGCGACGTGTCCGATTCGATCTATCGCCAGGCGATCACCGCCGCCGGGATGGGCTGCCGCGCCGCCATCGACGCCGAACGCTGGCTGGGCGAAAAGGGAATCCATTAATGTGCGATGTAAAACGCCCCCTCTTACATTGAACATCGCACATTTCCAGCACATTTCCAGCCCTTGCCACCGCTCCCCCGCTCAGGTATATTAGGCGATTCTCCGCTAGGCGGAGCGTTATGAACTGTTAACCGACGGAGGCCCAGCCAATGGCCGTGAAGCTGAGAATGAAACGAATGGGCAGCACGCATCGACCCTTCTACCGCATCATTTCGGTGGACGAGCGTCGCAAGCGGGACGGCCGCGTCATCGAGGAACTGGGAACCTACAACCCCGTGGACCTCAACGTCGATCGCCAACTGGAACTGAAACTGGATCGCGTGGCGTACTGGCTCAGCGTCGGCGCGCAGCCCTCGCAGACCGTCGCCCACCTGATCAAGCGCAAGGGCATGAACCCCGCCAGCGGAACAACCGTTGAATCACAGGATGCGCTGAAAGCGCAAGCGTAGCGAAAAGCCCTCTCCCTCTGGGAGAGGGTTGGGTGGGGGGACGCCCGGACACGGCATACCGTCGCGAACAGACATCGCCGTGAACGAACGTCCCCTCTCCCCGGCCCTCTCCCAGGGGGAGAGGGAGAAAAAAAATGCGCATCGACGTCCTGACCCTGTTTCCCGAAATGTTCCCCGCCGTACTCGGGTCGAGCATTCTCAAACGGGCCGCCGAAGGAAAAATAGTCGAATATCGGCTGACCGACATTCGCACATACACCGCCGACAAACATGGCAAGGTCGATGACCGGCCGTTCGGCGGAGGACCAGGGATGGTCATGGCCTGTCAGCCGCTGTTCGACGCGGTGCGGGCCGTTGAAAACGAAGACCCGCGGACGGCGACCCGCATCCTGCTGTCGCCGCAAGGCCGGCCCCTCTCGCAAAAAATCTGCGAGACACTGGCCGCCAAAGACCGGCTGCTGTTGATCGCCGGTCATTACGAGGGCATCGACGAGCGCGTCATCCAACGCCTCGCACCCCTCGAAATCAGCATCGGGGACTATGTCCTCTCGGGCGGCGAACTGCCCGCCCTCGTGCTGATCGACGCCGTAGTCCGGCTGATCCCCGGCGTATTGGGCCACGATGAATCGGCTCTTCACGAGTCATTCAGCCCCGGCTCCCAACGCCTGCTCGATCATCCGCACTACACCCGCCCCCGCGTGTGGGACGGCTTGCCAACGCCCGATGTCCTGATGAGCGGCGACCACCGCGCCATCGAACTCTGGCGAAAACAACAGGCGATGGACCGCACCCGCGCTCGCCGCCCCGATTTGCTGAAATAAAATGTTTAGCGGGTGGCACGAAGTGCCCCTCTTCAAGGAACATCCCCATGCGAAACGCCTTCATCGACGCCATCGAAAAAGCCCAGGTCAAAACCGATCTCCCCCAACTCTCCATCGGCGACACCGTGGACGTTCACTGCCGAATCATTGAAGGCGAAAAGGAACGCGTCCAGGTCTTCTCCGGCGTCATCATCATGATGGCCGGTTCGGGCCTCACACGGAACATCACCGTCCGCCGCATCGTCGCCAACGAAGGCGTCGAACGCACCTTCCCCCTCAACAGCCCCAAGGTCTCGCGGATCGAAGTGACCCGCCACGGCCACGTCCGCCGCGCCAAACTCTATTACCTCCGCGACCGCATCGGCAAGAGCCGCCGCCTCAAAGACCGCCGCCGCGGCCTCGAACAACCCGGCACTGAAGCCGCCGTCACCGAAACCGCCAAGGCGTAACATCTCTGTAAAGCCCGCGATGGTATCGCGGGTCTTTCGCCTTGGTCCGCGACAAATCGCAAAATTCGCATCCCCCCGCCAACCGACGCCCCGCGCGTCGGTTTGTTTTTACCGCACGCACGCCGCCCTCCCCCGCGGGTTTCCACCGCGCGGCTATTCAAACGATCATCGCTCTTTCTCTTCATAGCCGCGACGTTGCACGTCACGCATGCGATTGCCGCCAACGAAAAGCCGATCCGATATGCCCGCTTATCCATGCGGAAACCCCTGTTGACAGGATCGCGCCCTATCTGACATGTCCGTGCAAAGCCGCCGTCTCGATAGGTCAATTTCGACGAGGATAGAATACTTACGTGCCGTCATCGCCGCCGCTTCACTGTTCCAGCAGGCATTCGGTGAGATACACGTCCATCGAGCCGTCGGCGTTGACATGCACGTCCGCCAGTTTCCCGCGAACCGAAACCGGCTGCACGGCCTCGCCATCGTCCATCGCCATCGGCAGGTCCATCAGCTTCATCAGCATCCCCGCGCCGAACAGCGCGCGAACGCGCAGCGGGCGACCGGATTCGCCGACCAGCACCGGCTCCATCCGAAAATTCGCTATCGTCGCGTCGGACGGCACTTTCAGCGCCTCGGTCAGCGGCGTCCCCTCGGCGATCCGACCGGCGCCGACGAACTTGCCGGCGAACACCATGTCCTTCCCGGCGAACTGCTGACGCCACCACTGACCGCCGGCGTCCGCGGCGCTGTCTCGCACCGGTCGCTGCGCCACGGCGGGAAATCGCTCCAACATCACCGACAACGTCTGGTCAATCGACTTGGCCTGCACCGACGGGTCCGGGGCCGGCGCGGGTGCGGGCGGCGGCGGGTTATTGCCGGCCTCTGGGGCCGGAGCGGGTGCGGGAGTCGGGGCACCGCCCGGTAACAGGCCCGGCTCGCTCACATCGGCGATCGCGCCGGGGTTGGCCAGAATCTCCGGGTCTTTTTCCAGCGGCCGGCCGGCCAACAGCATCGCGATGCGCCGTTCGGTCGATTGACCGGGCACTTTGTGCGTATTGAACAACCGCACCATCTCCGCTGTTTTCTGCGGATCGTAGCCGTGGCTTTGCAATAGTTCGATCACCTGATCCCGCGGCATCGGGCGCGCCAGCAGCACCGTCGGCACGGCGGTCACCGTGTTCCCCTCGCGTTCGACCAGGGCCAGTTGCGTGTTGCGACCGTCCCATGCCCGCCCGACCGTCATCGCCGAGGTCGATATCCCCGTGATTTTCAGTTGGACCGTATCCCAGTGTTGCTGCGTCTGGATCACCGACATTCGGCCTTCATATTCCCAGTCGATCAACTTCGCCCGCTCGGTCGTCAGTTCCAACGCGGACGGCAGCGTCTGCTCAAACCACGACGGCCGGGTGACATGCACACGCTGACGGATCATCCCCTTCAAATCGTATCGCGAGTCCTTCATGTACGACCTGTCTTTGTCCTCCTCGTATTCCTTGGCGTAGTCGTGCTGCGACAGCAACACCACCTTGTCCAGCAACACGGTCTGATCGTCGATGATCTGTTTGACCACCGCCTGGCTGACATAGCCGAACTCGTCGATCACCGGCAGGCCGATCGCCTTGCGACGCGCGAACATTTCATCGACCGGCAGCTTGTGTTCGATCTCGAACGTGACGGGCTTGCGAATCGGGGGGTCGGAAACCTGCGGAATGTTGATGTATCCGACCAGCACCTTGAACGAACGGGCGTTTTCCCGCACATTGCCCACCGGCATGGGCTGGCGGTCCCGTGTCACGCGCGGATCGTAGTTCACATTCGCGTAATACCGATCCCCCACCTTGCAGAAATACGACCCGGCGCGGATCGCCGTCTGGTTCCACCGCGTCACCTCCGTATTGAACGCATCAGGCCCCGAAGTCACAGGCCCGTTGACCTTTTCCTGTGAATGCAGCTTTTCCTGTGAATGCAGTTTCTCCTGCGCCTCCTCCGGCGTCATCTGCGCGACGACCGCCGAGGCGAACCAACACACAAACGCCATGATCCAGAGGGTGTGATTTGGGTGCATAATCATCCAATCCCGAAAATGGTTCATTATACATCGGCCTTTACGACCCGACGGATTAATGGATGTTTGTGTAGGAACTCAGATAGAAATGTCCCCATCGGACTCAGGTAGAAGTGTCCCCATATGGAGACACTTCGAATGAATCTCAAGGAACGGGACCGGCTGGGGATGCTCAGCCGCGTCAGGGACG
>JBAYVY010000078.1:0-11566 GCA_041674345.1 Phycisphaeraceae bacterium
ATGTCCGGGCGGGCGCGCGGGCCGTACACGCTGAAAAAACGCAACGCCGTGAAATTCAACTGATGCAGATTCCAATAGGTGTAGCCGATCATTTCGATCGACTTCTTGCTCGCCGGGTAGGCCGACAGCGGTTGATTGCAACTATCGGTTTCGATGAACGGCAGCACCGCCGTGTTGCCGTACACGCTGCTGGTCGATGCGAACACGAACGTCCCCGTCCCGTTCAATCTCGCCCCCTCCAGCAGATTCACCGACCCGTTGATGTTCACCTCCGTGTAAAGCGGCGTGCGCCCGATCGAGTATCGCACATTCGCCATCGCCGCCAGATGCGCCACCGCGCGCGGCTTATGTTTCTCAAACAACCCCATGATGGCGCCCGTATCCCGAATATCCACCTCCGCCATCGTCACCCGCGGATGCTTCTCAAACCCCGCGACATTCCGCCGCTTCTGGCACGGATCGTAGTAATCGTTGAAATTGTCGATGGCGACCACGGGAATGTCCCGCGCGATCAGCCGCTCGACCAGGTGTGAACCCACCATCCCCGCCGCGCCTGTCACCACAATGCTGTTGCTCATAAAATCCTTCCGCCGCTTGCGGCTTAGCAATCTTCAAAACAACAGCTTACCATAGCTCCCCCCGCCAACCGGCCGTATTCCGCGTACAAGGAAAACGCCGGCTGGACACCGGCGTTTTCATCGCACATTTTCCCGTAAAAACAGCGGTTCTACTTGCGACGACGACTCAGCATCGTCAACCCCGCAAGCCCCAGCATCGCCGCCCCGGCCGGTTCCGGCAACGTCGTCAGATTCGTCGCGCTGGCCGAGCTGAACCCAAACATGAACGAACCGCCGCTGAAATGAAACACCGCATTCTGCCCCGCATTGAAATCCGCGAAGTTATAACCGGTCGGCAAATCGTAATTGTTCCACACCGCATTGCTGCTGCTGTTGAGGTTCACAAACACGTTGTCGAACGATTGCGACACACCGTTGCTGAACACGTTCGCCAGTTGCACCGCGTTCGGCTTGGGGTTGGTGTACTGATACGTCGCCGACTGCGCGGCCACCTGAAACTGAATGCCGTCCGTGCCGCCCAAGCCGTCGTACTTGTCGATCTGGCCGAAGTCGCCGGTGTCGGAAGTGTCGTATCCGCCGCTTTGCAGACGAACGTACTTGAAGCGATCCACATAGAACGCCTGTTGGCTGGCGACGAACTGATACGAGCCGCTGGATTCATACCGCAGCGTGACGGTCATCGTCTGGCCGACCTGGAAGGCGGTCATGTTGGACGAATTGATCTGTCCGCTGAGGACCAGTTGGATCAGGTCCGCCGACGCGGTGGATGCGAAACTCCCGGTCAACAACACAGCCGCAACGATATCGCAGTATCTGAACATCAATCTCTCTCCGAAAGGGGTGCGTAAATGGCACCGATGGGCGCTTCCCCGATGGACGCATGTACATCATTGAGGGGGGAAGCGTTGCGGTACAATACCCCACACCCACGGAAATGCAAAACTATTTATCGGAAAACCAGATAGGGAAATACCCCTATATCGCAACGGAACACGCACGATCCAGCATCGTTCGCATGATGGCTCAGCGTGTGCGGTGTCAGGTTGATCGCTCCATATCGGTGAGCGATCACCGACATGTCCCGCTAAATCAGCCGCTCGACTGGATTCGCCCACCCACGGGCAAAACCCCGCCAATCCTGATACCATTTCCTTCCCCCCCCGCACCCGGAGTCCGCCCGATGGCCGTCCCCCTGCTCGATCTCAAACGTCACTATCTGCCCCTCGCGACGGAACTGGAAGCCGTCGTTCTTGATGTCCTTCGCGGCGGCACCTACATCGGCGGTCCCTACGTCGAAAAACTCGAAAAGCAGATCGCCGATCTCTGCCGGTGCAAACGCGCCGTCGCCGTCTCCAGCGGCACCGACGCCATCCTCGTCGCTCTCATGGCCCTCGATATCAAGCCGGGCGATGAAATCATCACCACGCCCTACACCTTCTTCGCCACCGCCGGCTGCATCGCGCGACTCGGCGCCGTCCCCGTCTTCGTCGATATCGACCCCCTCACCTTCAACATCGACAAACACCTGATCGCCCGCGCCGTCACACCACGCACCAAAGCCATCCTCCCCGTCCACCTCTACGGCCAGATCGCCGACATGGACGCCATCAATTCCATCGCCGCCGAACACGACCTCGCCGTCGTCGAAGACGCCTGCCAGGCCATCGGCGCATCCCGCGACGGTAAAATGGCCGGGGCCATCGGCGCCGTCGGCTGCTTCAGTTTCTACCCCACGAAAAACCTGTCAGGCATCGGCGACGGCGGCATCGTCACGACGAATGACGAATTGCTCGGTGAAAAAATCGCCATCCTCCGAAACCATGGCATGAACCCCCGCTACCACCATCACCTCCTCGGCGGAAACTTCCGCCTCGACGCCATCCAGTGCGCCCCGCTCACCGTCAAAATCCCCCACCTGCCCGAATGGAACAACAAACGCCGCGCCAACGCCACCCGCTACCGCCAACTGTTCGACAAGGCGGGCCTGACCGACTCCAACTTCCGGGGGCGGGGCCAATTCATTGGCCCCGGCGTCACCTTGCCCACCGAAGTCACCCCCGGCCACATCTATCACCAATACATCATCCGCGTCAGCTCCGATCACCGCGACCGTCTGATCGCCCACCTCAAAGCCCGCAACATCGGCTGCGAAATCTACTACCCCGTCCCGCTCCACTTGCAGGAATGCTTCAAGTACCTCGGCCACCACGACGGCGACTACCCCGAATCCGAACGCGCCTCGATCGAATCCATCGCCCTCCCCATCTTCCCCGAACTGACCGACAGCGAATTGGAAGAAGTCGTCACCGCCATCGCCGATTATTTCGGGTAAGCACACGCCCCCCAATCGGCCCGCCCGCTTCAGCGGGCGGGGAGTCGCGCGACGTGCGTGGTCCATTCGATCCCGGTACGACAGTGAAACGATTCAACCACTCCCCGCCCGGTAAACCGGGCGGGCCAAATCCCCAAGCGGAGGGTTTCAACGAAGATGCCTCTGCCCACCCTACTTTTCAACCTGACCTACTTTCTGTTTCCCTTGTCGCAAAATGTAGTATGACGCAAAGCAGACAAGCATGAGCGCTCCATGCGTTTTGCTCTTGCTCCCCAAGGCGGTAAAGATTGCGATGTTGAGGATAAGAAACCCCCCTGCGATGACAACCGCTGGCCACTTGTCTCGGAACGGCCTGCGGAGTACGGCGTACCGTATGAGCAAGGGTGGTGTGAGTCCGATTCCCCATGTCAGCAAGAAGGATATCAGGAGTAACATCGGATCAAAGAGATCATCAGTCGGGTCTATAGGTGTGGTCGGATCTAGGGAGGATGCTGCGAACGGAGTCGGTTTCGGAGCAGCCGCAACGAACGTGGATCGCCGCAAGATATCGGTGATTGTCCGCTCAAACTCCGCTGCTTGTCCAGGCCGATACGTCGCTATAAACATGTATGCGCGGTCGCCCCGGATCGTCGAGAGCAAAAAACCATCGGCTGCTAATCCCGTACCCCGGTTCGCGATCAGCGACGTGAAGTACGCGGGCATGCCAGCGACTTCGCGTCGTACCGCACCGCCGGGCTTCGCAGGATTCATCGACAGTCCAGTTCCGCTCACCATTGAGTTGTGCAAATCAAGGAGATCAGCATCTGTGACAGGAACAGATTGCTGCGTTCCCGCTTTTTCAGCGGTGACAGAATAGACGTTGACCGTGGAAACGTCCCCCTTTGCTCGGTTTGGCCGCATGTTCAACAGGCGGTACACAGCAACGAGCATGCCTTCCGCGGTTTCCTTCTCCGGAGTTTCGTCACGTGCGACAACCACCCAGGTCGGAGGGAGCATAAACCGTTCGCCTGTTCCGACTACCACGGACTTCCACTCGGTAGATGGTGGCGTCTTCGCTGGTGCGGAGAGGTCGCCGGCAATCGCAGATGGTTTCCACCTTGCCACGATCTCGTCGGTCTTTGGAGACCAATAGTCGGCTGATCTGATCTGATACGCTGAGCTCAGTGTGTAAAGGATTCCGCCCTCGAGAAAGGCGAACTGATCGATCCTTGAAACTCCGTTATTGAACCGCACCGATACACGCCATCCAGTAGATGCAGCGCAGGCGAACGGTTTGGGGCCATCGATAACTTCAAATGTTATTCCAGCCGATGGCATCCCATCCAGAAGTGCGCTAATCATAAATTCGGGTTTGTTCGGATGTTCACCCAGAATCCGACCTGTTGCGTCCTGTCGCCAGTAGCGGCTTGCTTTAATGGAGTTGATGACCCCGTTGTGGAGCCCCTTGGCATTGATGAGAGATTGAGAATATATCGTGACTCCACCGGCAGCCGGCTTGCCGACCGCGTCCGATGAGAGTTCGATAATCGTGAAATTGTCGGGAAGCGGCAGGATGCCACCTCCCGGTTGGGGATGTTCGGCCCATTCTTCCGTGGCGGACTGGCCGAGTACCAAGGATGGGAAGAAGCAGAACATCGCTGCGGCCAGTGTTAGTGTGGCGGATTTAAATACGAAACGAAACACCGGGCAAGACGTTGAGAACCTCAGTGTATTGCCGGCGCAGTGACGTGATTTCCCGGACATTGTGTTGCTCCGATGGTGATGGTTGACCGCCATTGTAGATGGGGTGATGCAGGGAAACAAGAAGCGATGGGGCAGGAGCAAAAGCGGGGATTATCTTGTCAGTGGCGTACTGCTCATCGTTTCAGTTCCGAAAGAAAGCCGATGGGTTTTCGCGGCGGGTCGGGGGTTTGAGATCACGGATTGTGATCTCAAAGCGTCCCATTCATCGCGGGTCAATTGGAACATGAAATCAGCGGGGAAGCGATCGGCGTTTCGTTTGGCTTGTTGGACCAAGACGCGCGTATCGACACCGTAGAATCCGGCGAGTTGCTCATCGAGCAGAACTTTCAAGCCGCGAATGACCACGATGGATTGTTCCACCTGATCCGGTTGAAGCGCGAGTTTGTTCGATGCCCTGGAATGTTGACGTGGGATATTCATGATTGTAGGCGATTGTAATGGACGGGAAGGGAGGAACAAGGGGCGACAAAACTTACGGGGCTTACCGCTGTTTACGGGGCGTTCACCGCACACCTTGCATCAGCGCCCCCACGCGCTTCGCGTCGATGGGGGTGTCAATGTTGCCGCGTTTCAGGGAGGAGCCGACGATGAAGCCGTCGCAGTGCGGGCGGTACGTGGCGATGTTTTCGGGGGTGATGCCGCTGCCGATGAAGACGGGGGTTTCGCCCCCGGAAGTTGCCGCTTGTTTGACTTGCTTGACGTGTTCGATGTCGGTGGCGACGCCGGTGCCGGTGCCGCTGACGATCACAGCGTCCGCTCCGCCGCGCTGGATCAGGTCATGCACTTCCTGTTCCAACGGAATCGGCGCGACGGGGGCCGAATGCTTCACATTCACGTCGGCGAAGATCGCTATGCCCTTTCTTCCGGGGGCGCGCAGGAGTTCATGCGCGATTCCCTGCAAAATACCCTGATCGGTGACGCGCGCCCCGCACAGCACATTGACGCGGATGAACCTGGCTCCCACCGCCTGCGCCACGGCCAGAGCCGAGCAGCCGTCGTTTCGCAACACGTTGATGCCCAGGGGCAAATCGAACCGGCGACGAACTTCGCACGCCACGGCGGTCAGATGCGCGACGGTGTGGGCCGGGACGCGGCCGGGGAAGAACGGCGTATCGCCGAAGTTTTCCAACATGAGGCCATGAACTTTGCCCTCTACCAGCGTGGCGGCATCGCGCATCACGAAGTCGATGATATCGCCGATGGATTGCGTGTTTCGCGGCGCGCCCGGCAGCGGCGGGCAATGCAACATACCGATGACGGGTTGCGAAGCGACGAACAGTGATGTGCAAAGATTTGTCATATCCACAGAGTACCCATCTTTGTCCCGCAAATCACCCAATCAAACATCACCCAATCACCCAATAAAACAGCCCGCCCGACGCATGAGCATCGGGCGGGCGCTAACGTGGTCGAAGCTGCACGCAGCTTCCACTTGCTGCTTAACGGTGCAGCTCCTTGATACAGTCAGACACTGGATCACCTCCTTTACAAAAAGAGCTTTATCCAGCCGTCGCCGCCTGCACGGGTTGACTGGCCCGTGCCCGGCAAGCCGCCGGACTCTTTCGCCGCGAGTGTTCCCGCGGCAACGCGAACCGAGCGTGGAAGGTGCCACGATTTCAGTCCGGTCGCATCGGCCCGAAACGCCGCCGAACGGGGTTCTCCCATTCATTGCACGCATCGCTGGATGCGACAAACTTATTATTGATTGCGGATCGCGGGAGTCAATGATTTTCCGAACTTTTTTTGCGTTGTGATGGTTCTGATAATCCCACCGGTGCAAGAGATATTCACCGCCGAGGAAAGACAAGAGAGTGAAACCACAGATAAACGCGGATGAACACGGATCGAAAATCAAAAAATCAATCTATCCGTGTTCATCCGCGTTTATCTGTGGTTCCATTCCCTCTCTGCGATCTCCGCTGGCTCCGCGGTGAAAATCTTTTCCGGTCCTCCGTGGTGAAACATCCGCGTTAGAATAGGGCCATGCGAATCGCATTGGCACAGATCAATCCGACGGTCGGCGACATCGCGGGCAACACCGCGAAGATCATGGACTTCATTCGACGGGCCGCCGATCAACACGCGGAGTTGGCCGTTTTCCCCGAGCTGTCGATCATTGGTTATCCGCCGAAGGATTTGCTGTTGAAGCCGGCGGTGATTGAGCAGTGCGACCAGGCATTGCGATTCATCGCGCGACACTGCACGCGGATCGCGGCGATCATCGGTTATCCCGCGCCGTCCGATCAGGCGCGGGGGCGGACGCTCTACAACGCCGCCGCGGTGTGCATCGACGGTCGGGTCGCGCATCGTCACGTCAAATCGCTGCTGCCGACCTACGACGTATTTGACGAGCATCGTTATTTCGAGCCGGGCCCGCCGGTCGATCTGACCGAGTTTCGCGGCGTGAAACTGGGCATCAGCGTTTGCGAGGATTTATGGAACGACCAGACGGTCGTCAGCCGGCAGTTGTATCACGACAATCCGATGGATGAACTGGCGAAGCGCGGGGCGGAGTTGTTCATCAATTGCTCGGCTTCGCCGTTCGTGGTTCGCAAACATGAGTTTCGGCTGAAACTTTTTCACGCGGCGGCGAAGCGGCACGCCCTGCCGCTGGTGTACGTGAATCAGGTGGGGGGCAACGACGAATTGATTTTCGACGGGCGATCGTGCGTGGTCGATGCGACGGGGCAACTGATCGCGCAGGCGAAGGGGTTTGAAGAGGATTTGCTGGTCGTGGATTTGCCGACTTCTGGTTCCGGGGGCGGGCAGACCCGCGATGCCATCGCGGGCTTTGCAAAAACTTCCGGTGGCGGGGGCATGGCGGAGTTGTTCGACGCGCTGGTGCTGGGTGTGCGGGATTACTGCATTAAATGCGGGTTCAAAAGCATCGTGCTGGGTTTGAGCGGCGGGATCGACTCGGCGGTCACGGCGTGCATCGCCGCCGCGGCGCTGGGGGCCGATCACGTCACCGGCATCGCCATGCCTTCGCGGTACAGTTCCGACGGGTCGAAATCCGATGCGATGAAACTGGCGGAAAATCTCGGCATCGCGTTTCACACCATTCCGATCAGTTCGGTGCATGATCCGATGGAGCGGCTGGTCTCGCCGTTCTTTGAAGGCAAGGGACCGGATGCGACGGAAGAGAATCTTCAGGCGCGATTGCGCGGCGTGATCCTCATGTCGTTCAGCAACAAGTTCGGCTCGCTGCTGGTGACCACCGGCAACAAGAGCGAGATGGCGGTGGGTTACTGCACGTTGTACGGCGACATGGCGGGTGGTCTGGCGGTCATCAGCGATGTGCCCAAGACGATGATTTACGAACTGGCGAAGTGGATCAATTCCCCCACCCCCGCCCCCACCCCCGGAAATGTGCTGTACGCGCGATGCGGCAAGCCGGTGATTCCGGCGGACACGATCAGCAAGCCGCCGAGCGCGGAACTGCGTCCGAATCAGACGGATCAGGATTCGCTGCCTCCCTATGAGTTGCTGGATGATGTGGTGCATCGTTACGTGGAACGTGAGGAATCGGCCCCGCGGATCATTGGTGAGACGGGTTACGACGCGGCGACGGTGCAGCGCATTGTGGGATTGATTGATCGCAATGAATACAAGCGGAAACAGGCCCCGCCGGGTTTGAAGGTGACGGGCAAGGCGTTCGGTTTCGGTCGGCGAATGCCGATTGCGATGCGGCATGACGCGACGGGCAAGGCGATGGAGCGGATTATCGCCGGCAAGTGATTTTGCCGCCGCGCTCAGGGGGACGATCAGCATTTTCGCTTTCGGAAAGCATTTTTTATTTGCTTTAGGGATCGGGTCGTGTAAAGTATATGGACAAGTTGGTTATTGATATAGGAGTGGCATTGTCCGCATTCCGGGAAGTAAACCCAACAAGAGAGAGCGGGATCGGAGCAGGTCTTTTTCGGCGGTTGTTTTGTCGCGTGCGCCACGGAGGGCAAGCCATCAGGTTGTGCCGGTGGGTGAACCGCGCATGGAGGCGGGGCCGACGGCGTGAAGAAATGAAGGAACGCGTCGCGTAAGCGATGTTGATGGGAGGGTGGGCCGCACCACTTACTTGTAGGGGACTGAACATGTCACGATTCCAATGGCGGGCGGCGGCAATGATTGTTCTGTGCGCGGGGTTCACGGCTCAAGCCGGTATGGTTCAGATACAACTGGGGGGTGTGAACATTCAATACGCCGCCCAAACGATCACGGATCACAGTCCCGACAATGTGGACCCCGATCCCCTGACCAACGCCACGTTCCTGGTCGATGGCGCACAGATTGGGGTGGTGAACGCCGGTGTCACACTCGATATGTCGATCCCCACCGTGATGAACATTCCGATCGGCGGCGGCACGGTCGTCAGCGCCGCGGACGGCACGTTTTACCTGTCGCTCGACGGAAGCGATTTCCTCTCTTTATTGCTCAATCAGGCCAGCGTCACTTACATTCCCGTGACCGGCCAGATCAACTTCGTGTTCGCGGGAGCCGCCGCCGTCATCATCGGCCAGCAACTGCCATTCGGCGTCACCCTCGGCGATCCGGCCAGCATCAGTTATTCCTCGCAAATAACGACCGGATCGATGACCACCAGCGGCGGGTACCTCACCAGCTTCCTCGCCGCGGGCACCGGGGAGATACAGGCCATCCCCGAACCGGCGTCGCTCGGTTTGCTCGCGCTCGGCGGGCTCGCCATGCTGCGTCGCCGCGTTCATGGATAATCCGTCAACCCCCGCTCCCATTCACTCGCAACGGCGCGGCTTGCCTCGCCGCTTTTCATTTGATTGACGCCAAGGGTCATCCTCCAAGTAGCTTCATCGGGCTTAACGGACAATAAATGATAACTTTCGCTTGCTCTTTTCCCGGGGCGTGATATTTTTTTCTAACTGCTTCAATTCGGTGATGACAATTGATTGGGACGAGAGGGCGAGGCCGATTCGGCCCGCCGTTTTTTGCGCGACGGGGCCGATTCACCACGCCATGCCCGGCACGAAGTCGCGCATGGCCGAAGGGTTCGCAAGATGAATCGCAAAGGAAAGGTCGCTCTCATGTTCCGTCAAATGATTCAGCCGTGTTCCAATCACCCGATCGCGCGTCACCTGCGACAAGCGGTCTGTTTGGCGGGGTTGTCGCTGCTGTGGGCCGGGCCGGCGCAGGCGGGCATCCAAATCCAGCTCGGCGGGGTGGATATCCAGTACGACGGTGACAACATCGTGGATAAAAGCCCCACCCGGGCCGATCCCGATCCCCTGACCAACGCCACGTTCATCGACCAGTCGGCCGGCAACACCATCGGCACGGTACACAGCGGCGTCACACTGAACATGCTGATCCCCGGCGTGTTGAATATCCCCGTCGTCGGCGGACAGGTCGCCAGCGCATCCGACGGCGTGTTTGATCTGTCCTTCGGAGGCGGCGATTACCTGTCTCTGTCCCTGGGGTCGGTCAGCATCACTTACCAACATGTCGCCGCCGGACCTTTCCAGTTCGACTTCGTTTTCGCCGGCGCCGTCGCCGCGATCAACGGCCAGCATCTGCCCTTCCAAACCACCCTCGGCGCTCCGGTCAGCATCACCTTCTCCACACAGGTGGCCGACGGAACCTTGCTGGACAACGGCTCATTCCTGACCGGCTTCACCGCGGCGGGCACCGGCGAAGTTCATTCCGACCAGTTCACCGTCATCCCCGAACCGGCAACCCTGGGGCTGCTGGCGCTCGGCGGTGTCGCGCTGCTAAGCCGCAAGCGGCGTTAAGATTTCTGTTGTTCGGCGCGCTCGGCGTCGGCCAGTTGTTTTTCGTAGCGCGCCTTGTTCGCA
Organism: Phycisphaeraceae bacterium; assembly: GCA_041674345.1. GTDB lineage: Bacteria > Planctomycetota > Phycisphaerae > Phycisphaerales > Zrk34 > JBAYVY01. The sequence goes on from JBAYVY010000078.1 coordinate 10,473, forward strand.
CGCCCGTCCATCAGCAGATGCACACGGTCACGATGCGGGGCGGGGATCGCCAGGTCGATCGCACGACGCGCGTCGCCCAGATGCGTCCGTCGCGACAGATGCGTGATGACGATGGCCTGGTTGTTCAGCGCGTCCATCATCTTCGCGATATCGCTGACGTGCAGATGTTTGCCGACCTTGGCGCGATCCTGATGATCGGCTTCCGTGAACGTGCATTCGGTGATCAGAATCTGCGCGTTGGCCACATCGGGCCTTTGAAAGTGCGGGCCGGGACTGGTGTCCCCCATGTACGCCACCAGCGGAACTTCCTTGATGTAGGTGATCGCCTGTCCCGATTCCTTGATCCGCACCAGTTCGCTCTGCGGCAGGCCGACGTATTCCTCACGCAGCTTCGACCGCTTCTCCACCATCACGAAACCCAGCGACGGCACGGTGTGACTCGTGGCGAACGCCCGGAGAAAATAGGTGTTCTTGATTTCCAGTTCCGCGCTCGGCCCGTCGGGGTCCATCGCGATCACATGGTACGGCGTGCGCTGCGCCTCGATATCCACCCACGCATCCATCAGCCGCCTGATCGGACCTTCCAGCGACGGATGACACAACACCGTGCCTTCGCCCATGCCCTGAAAGTGGCGCTGGGAAAAGTAGTACGCCAGCCCCGCGGCATGGTCCATATGGCCGTGACTGAGCGCGACGTAATTGCTCGTCAGCGCGGTGCGGCAGGCACGACCGATGTCGAAACAGATGTCCAGTTCGGGGATTTGGACGAACGTCTCTTCGCCGGCGATGGAAAAGCCCTGAACGCGGAACGGCGGAAAGTAGAGGAAGCCGGCGGGCGGCGTGCGCGGGGGGTCGCTGGGTATCACGTTGGCAAACTCCTTGCGACCGCTGTCGCGGTCGTGGGGTGAAAGTCCTTCAGTGTATGCGAAGAAACGAAAGTTCGCCAACTCCTTGCGGCCCGACTGCGGCCCGAGGGTGCATGACAGTTTTCGCGGGGGGATAGCCGACAAGATGTAGTGGTGGGTCGCCCCGGACGGCGATCCGACGGCAGCCAACGAGCAAGGAGGTTCCATCATGGCGGCACGGACGACACG
>JBAYVY010000079.1:0-11548 GCA_041674345.1 Phycisphaeraceae bacterium
CGGGCCAACTGTTCATGGTGGTGATACAGTCGCCGACGGCGATGGAATTGACGGGTAATGCGGCGGTGTGGGTCATGCCAATAGGGTATAGGGATTCGGGGCTGGGGGCCAGAGGTGGCGGCGCAAGAAATGGGGCGCGACGCACCAGTCGTCGCGCCCGATGCCATTGCCTCCTGTGCCCCCAATGGGGTGACCATCAACGGGTGCCGCCGAAGCGGGGTTCGTCCGCCGACAGTCGGGAGGACGATGGAAGCCGACTCGAAAGATCATCCCGCAACACCACGAACGCTTGTACCTGAACCCGCATCGGACGATTCGCCGGGGGATGTTGGGTGTTGCTTCGACCGACGCCTCGATTCCGCGGCCCACACCAAAAACCGGCCCAAAGACACGTCGAATTGAAGTGGACGCGTCTATACACATTGTTGCACGCGATCCGCCAAAGTCAATGTTTTCCTCCACTTTTTCACATCTTTTCCGATCGTGCCGAAGCGTCTTTCAAAATCCCACGCCCCAAGCGGTTTGGGCTTGGCTTGCGGCCTCCCAAACGGCTAAGAGACTGTTTCGCAACCGCGAGGTTTGCCGACATCACTCGTGGGGAAAGCCGCGTCCAGTCGCACGGCCGCCTGAGGCCCCCAGATGGCGGTCAGATCGCCGCTGGTGACATTGAAAAGAAATTCAAATCGGCTGCCGCCGCCGGTTCCAAAACCGAATCCGCCCGGCGTCATGGTGCCGAACAGCAGCATACCGCTGTTGCAGCCCTCGCTGGGTATCGTGCTGGAAATGGTCAACGTACCGGTATTGGCGATCGTGGCGCCGGACGAATCGAGTTGGACCGCGATCTGAAATGAACCCAGGATGGGCGTAATGTTCGCGGTGCTGGTGTCCGCCTTTTCGAGAGTGATTGCGCCGCCTGTCGCGGTGAACCATCCGGTACCGGCGTCATAGTTCACCATCACGCCGAAAGAGGAAACATCCGGCCATACAGGTTCCACTTGCCGAACCATCGCCTACCGCCTCCGCTATGATGGATGCGACTCGCATCCCCACTCGTTTTTTCGCCGGAGCTTTGCATCATGCCCCGACACCCCCGGAAACCCCGCAAACCCCGACACCTTCATCTCGATCCCTTCGCGGGCATCGCCGGCGACATGTTCATCGGCGCCCTGATCGACCTGGGCGCTCCCCTGGCCGCTCTCGAAGACGCCTTCCGCCCGCTGCCCATCGCGCTGCCTTACCGCCTGGCCGCCGAGCCGACCACGCGACATGCGATCCGGGGCATCGACTTCAAAGTAATGTGCGATGTGCCATGTGCCATGTCCAATGTGTCGGAGTTCACGCCCGTCGCTCCGCATTCACATCGCACATCGCACATCGCACATCGCACATCGCATTCCCACACCGGCCCCGACGACATCTTCGCCATGATCGACGCGCTGGTCGGCCCGCCTCGGTTGCGCGATCGCGCCCGCCGCATCGTCCGCCTGCTCGCCGATGCCGAGGCGAAAGTGCATGGCGTCCCCGCCGATCGGGTCCACTTCCATGAAGTCGGGGCCGTCGATTCGATCATCGACATGCTCGGCGCGGCCGTGCTGCTCGAACAACTCGGCATCGACACGCTCAGCAGCACGTCATTGCCCATCGGCCACGGCTGGGTGAAATGCGAACATGGCCTGATGCCCCTGCCCGCGCCCGCCACCGCCGAACTGCTGGCCGGCGTACCGCACCACGGCGTTGATCGCAGGGGTGAAACCGTCACGCCCACCGGGGCCGCCCTCGTCAAAGCCCTTTGCCAAACCTTCGGCCCGACGCCCCCGATGCAAGTCGAAAAAATCGGCTACGGCGCGGGCGACCGCGACGATGCGGATGTGCCGAACCTTCTGCGCGTATTCATGGGCAGTTTGTAATGTCGGATGTCGGATGTGGAATGTCGGATGTGAAAAAAGTCTCGCCGGCGGCAATGCCTTCACTTCCCCCTTCCGACTTCCGACTTCCCACTTTCCCCCTCACGTCGTTTTCTCGCTGGCACCGCCCAGATGCGTGTGTTGTTCGACTTCCGCCAGCACGTTCGCCGCGCCGCGATAGACCCAGTCGTCGAGTTTCATTCGGCCTTCCTGTCCATCGGCGGTTTTGTAATACAGCACGGCGATGCCCTTGTTGTCCCATCGCACCTTGTCGATGCTGGTGATGGCATCGTAGGGCACGAATTGCGAACCGCGGTACACGCCGCGATCGTCGCTGCGGGGTACTCGCCGGGCGTTGCGCCCCAGCGTCACCAACACCCCCAGTGACGCCGCGACGCAGGCCGAGGCATAGAGAAATTGCGTATTGACGTCCCACGCCGTGCGGTACTTCGGCGGCGTGGAGCCGGGCTTGAAACCCCTGGCTGTCAGCAAGTCCTGCCAGTGATCGTTCAGTTGGCGATTCTCGACGTCGGCCCAGGCGATTTCCGCTTTTTCATTTTCCAGCGGCCAGGCGTACGCGCCGTCATATGCGAACCACGCGCCGAATCCGGTCGCCATGACGAAGATCAGCAGCAGTCGGACAGCCCATTCCTTGTTGATGCGTGATTCAGCCGCCATATGTTTCCGCCCCCGACGAGTGACTCGTCAGTTTCAGGGTTGTTCGATCCGCTCATCCCCCGGCAATTGCGCATGCACACGACGCGACAGTATAAGCCATCGCCATGCACGAGCAAACAGACAAAGGAATGAAGTCCGAAACCCGAAACTCGAAGTTCAAAACTCGAAAAGATGGGGCGGCTCCGCGTTTGGCCCTTTCGAGTTTCGGGTTTCGGATTTGATTCGAGCTTCGATCTTCGAGTTTCGCCCTTCGCTATTGCGCTTCCGTTTCCCCCCACAGTCCCCGCCCGTCGCGTTTCGCCCAGCGATGCGCGCGTGTCAGCCACGGACGCAGCAGCCCGGCGTGCTGTTCATCGCATTGCGCGTCACCGGCGTCGCACATCGCCTCGTTCAGCAACAACCCGTCCGACAGGTACACCAGCATCGCGTCCGGCGATTGGCCGTCACGCACCGCCGTCACCGGCTGGTTCACGACCTGTTGCTCCAGCCGCCGCTTCGCCCGGCCCCGCCATTCGTCGGGCCATCGCAATTGCGCCAGCGTGATCCGTCGCGGTCGGGTCGCATCATCGGCCCGCACCATCAGCGACAAATCATCGTTGACCGCGATGACCTGTCCGATCAACCGGCGCGGGCCGGTCGAAAGCGAATCGCCCCCGGCGATGAACCACAACGCGACCGCCAACACGCCGGCCGCCAATACGATCAGCGGGCGTCGGTGTCGTTGCTGCGTCAACCAAAGGTGAAGCGGTGTCATGGCGGTTTGGGAACAGGCCCCGCGATGTCGCCTGTCGGTTGCCCGGGGGGGATGCCCCGGAGGGAATCCGCCTGACCGCTTCGTCGGACCTGCCGGGGTTTTTAACAAAAACGTCGCTTGATGAATCCGGTGATATGCATCCGGATGCGGCGTGCGCGGGAATATTGCCGCCAGGAGCCGGTGCAATGGTGGATTCCGTAAGTGGCCGGATTTTTCAAAATGGCACGATATTGTCTGGGACTGTGCGGCGAGAGGGGACTGAACACCTGGCGATGCGGCGTGTAAAGCGTCATTCCCGACGCGATGGCGCGGTGGTAGATCCGCGTGAGAAACGCCGGGCCGGTGGATTGGATGACATGCGACGGATCCGGGTCGAGCGGGGGATGAGCCATCAGATCGTCAATGGCCATCTTGAAAAACGGGTGGCCGGGCGATGAGGCGAAAAACGCGTTGCATAGCTGATCCTTGCCAGGCCCCATGTCCCCGTCATGCTCCCACGGCAGAACGATGTCATGCTCATTGAAATCGAACGGCTTGAGCATCTCGTAGTCCATGTCCGCGTAAAGCCCGCCCACCCGGTACATCAGCAGATAGCGGATCACGTCGGCACGCATGATGTTGAGCGGGAGATTCAGGTAAACGTCCAGAAATTCGGGGAACTCCTTCCTGACGAATTGCAGATTGTCCTCATCGGTATGGAAGCAGTAGGTCCAGTCCGGATGAAGGTCGCGCATTTTTTTCTGGAAACCCTGCCACTTGGCGGGAATCTCGGTGGTCTTGGCGGTTTGATGAATGATCTTGGGAATGGTGGGGGGCATGGTGATTGGAACCGTTGAAATTGTCGGATATTCGCAGCCGAGTTTTGGAACCCGATCCATTTGATTCTACCGGGCCGCGGAGGGTCCCACAACCCTTCGGCGGCACCCTTCGGCGGCCCCGGTCTTGCGGGCCGCGGGCGGTTGTTATTTTTTCGCCGCTTTGGCGAAATCGGCTTCGAGTTGGGCGAGTGTGCGTTTGACCGACCGTCCATCGGTCGGGGTCATGCGGTCGATGATGAGTACGCCATTGAGATGATCCGTTTCGTGCTGCCAGATGCGTGCGAGCAGATCGGCGGAGGTGTCGGTGATTTTTTCGCCATGCTCGTTCATCGCGGCGATCGTGACGCCCACCGGACGCATGACATGGACGTTCACCCCCGGAATCGAAAGGCAGCCCTCCTCGGCCCTGGCGGTGGCTTCGGACGGATCGGACAGGACGGGGTTGATGTAGATGCGGTCGCCCCCGGAAGCGCCCCCGGAAACACCCCCGGAAGCGCCCCCGGAAGCGCCCCCGGAATCCTCGCCGGTGGGGTTGGCGACGAACAAACGCCAAGGCAGGCCCACCTGCGGCGCGGCCAGTCCCACGCCACGTGCTTCGTGCATCAGTTCGATCATCTTGCGGGCGACGGCCCGAACCTCTTCACTGACCCCGCCCAACGGTTGCGCTTTGGTTCGCAGCACCGGATGCGGGTAGTGAACGATTTTGAGTTTGTCGATGGCGATGCTCATGGAACACGACATGATAGGGGACGGGGGGGAAAGTCGGAAGTGGGGGGGGAAGTCGGAAGAATTTTATACACGGGTCTTTACTTCCCACTTCCCACTTCCGACTTCCCACTTTCCCCCCACTTCCCACTTCCGACTTTCCGCACGACTTTCCGCACCATTGACACGCCCGGCGTTTCGCTTACATTAAGTAGGATTCCTAATCCCCGGTTCAGACAATGTGTTAGAATCGAATCCTTCCGCGAGCAGGGGAATCACCACAGTGGCACTATTCGGCAAGAAGAGCGGCGACAACGACGACAAAGGCAAAGAACCCATCCAGCGTGATCCACGCAAGGCCAGGGCGTGGTTTGACCGCGCCAAGACCGTCGCCGACACGCGCAATTACGAGTATGCGATCCAGTCTTACATCAGCGGCCTGCGCTTCGAGCCGGACAACATGGACGCCCACGAGGCGCTGCGCGACGTGTCGCTGAAATACAAAGTCAACGGCGGCAAACCGGCTGGCATGATGGAATCCATGAAGTCCGGCGGAAAAGAACCGCTGGACAAAATGCTCAACGCTGAAATGCTCTGGGCCAAAGACCCGACCAACCCCGCCCATGCCCTGAAGGTCATGGAGGAAGCGACCGCGGCGGAACTGAACGAAGTCGCCTACTGGATCGGCCAGTTCGTCGTCGAAGCCAACCGTTCGTCCAAGCGGCCGAACAAGGCGGTTTACCTCAAGGTCAAAGACCTGTACCGGAACATGGAGGCCTTCGACAAGGCCGCCGAGGCATGCGCCTTGGCGGTGAACATGGACTCCAACAACGGCGAACTGGTGCGGGAACTGCACAATCTCCAGGCCGAGACCACGCTGATGAAGGGCGGCTACGGCGAAGAGAACGGCGACTTCAAGAAGGGCATCAAGGATGCCGCCAAGCAGAAAGCCCTGAATCAGGACGACGCCATCGCCTCCAGCGCCGATCAATTGGATGAACAGATCGCCCGCCTGAAAACCGAATACGAAGACGCCCCCGACGATTTCCAGCGGCTGGGCAAACTCATCCGCGCCCTGCTCCAAAAGGAAGACAACGCCAGCGAGGATGTGGGGATCAAACTGCTGACCGATGCGTTCGAGCGTTCCGGCCAGTACCGCTTCAAAATGCAGGTCGGCGACATCCGCATGAGACAGTTCAACCGCGCCCTCCGCGAGGTTCGCGCCAAAGTCAAGGCGGACCCCGCCGATGCTTCGCTGAAAGAGCAACTCCGCAAAATCGCCACCGCCCAGGTTCGCTATGAACTGGACGAATTCACCGAGCGCGTCAAAAATTATCCGACCGACATGGGTCTGAAATACCAGCTCGGCCGGCGTCAACTGGTGCTGGGCCGCCACGACGAGGCCATCGCCAGTTTCCAGGAAGCGCAGGCCGACCCCAAGCATCGCGCCGCCGCCCTGCGATACCTCGGCGAAGCGTTCAACGCCAAGGGCTGGTTCGACGAAGCCATCGACACCTACCGCCGCGGCATGGAATCCCACGAACGACAGAACGACACCCTGGCGCTCGAACTCCGCTACGACCTCATGGACGCCCTGGAATCCAAGGCCCGTCACGATAAAAACATCGAACTGGCCACCGAGGCCTCCCGGATCGGCTCCCAAATCGCGCAGGTCGATATCAACTTCAAAGACATCCGCGCTCGCATCGACAAACTCCGCAAATTGATCGACGAACTGCGAAAGGCGTGAGGGGATTTCCGATTTGTGATTTCCGATTTCCGATTGACCTTGATGCGCGTCGTGCCGCCATTCAAATCGGAAATCGGAAATCGGAAATCGGAAATCCCCATGCCTTCCGCCGTCATCATTCCCGCTCGTTTCGCGTCCACCCGTCTGCCGGGCAAGCCGCTGCTGGACCGCACCGGTCAGCCGCTGATCTGCCACGTCATCGACCTCGCCAAGCTGGCGAAGTTGCCGTCGCACATTCTCGTGGCGACGGATGATCGGCGCATCTTCGATGCCGTCGCGGCGCACGGCGCGGCCAGGCCCGTGATGACCCGCGCCGATCACCCCAACGGCACCTGCCGCATCGCCGAGGCCGCCGCGACGCTGCCCGCCGATGTCGATCTCATCGTCAACGTGCAGGGCGATGAACCGGAACTGCCCCCGGAAGTCATCGACCAACTCATTGAGCGTTTGCGCGATGATCCGACCGCCGACATGGCCACCGTCATCACGCCCTTCGCCGCCGATGAAGACCCGTCCAATCCCAACATCGTCAAGGTCGTCATCACCCAGCAGCATCGCGCGATATATTTCTCCCGCGCCTTAATTCCCTTCGACCGTGACCCCGTCTTAACCGCAAACCGCAAACCGCAAACCGCAAACCCATACCTCAAGCACCTGGGCATCTACGCCTATCGCCGCGCGTTTCTCGACATTTACGCCGGTCTGCCTCCCACGCCCGCCGAGCAACTGGAAAAACTCGAACAGCTCCGCGCCATCGAACACGGCCACGCCATCGCCTGCATCACCACCGCCCACGCCCATCCGGGCATCGACACCCCCGAACAGTACGACGCGTTCGTCGCCCGTTTCCGGTCCAAATCCGTTTACTGACTGTTTCAATACTTATCGCAAAGGGCGCGAAAGGGCGCAAAGATACAAAGAAGACCGATTCCATTTTTGTTTGAGTTGCAATCCTTTTCGCTTTTCTCTGTGTTTTTGTGACTTTGCGCTCTCTGTGATAAAAATGGTTTTGAAACGGTCTGTTGACGGGTGACGCCCCCCGGAAGCAGCGTCCCCTTTCAGGGGCGTACCGATTTGAACACTTCACCGATTTTGAGCTTTTTTCTTTCCCCGCGCGTCGGTATCATGGATCGACCACACTTTTTAGCGGGGACCGGGCCATGAAATCGTATCGCATCGTTCTTCCGTTCGTTCTGACGTGCATCCTGACGCTGACCATCGTCTGTCCGGCCAAGGACGCCGATCCGAAACCCACGTTCACGCCGGGTCAGGAAACGCGCATCGACCTGCCCGGCATCGGCGGCGACCACTTCATCCTCTACGTTCCGCAAAACTACGACCCCCAACGCTCTTGGCCTGTCATCTTCTGCCACCACGGTGCCGGCGGAAAACCCACCACCAGTCCCTTCAAACAAAACACCGCCGGTCGTGACTTCATCATCGTCGGCATGGAATACCCCCCACAGGTCGAGGGCGTCATGTCCACCGCTCAATGGCACGAACGCGGGCGCATTGACGCTGCCAACTGCAAGACCGTTTTTGCCTATCTCCAAAAATATCTCAATCTCGATCCCACACAGCGATTAGTCGGCGGCGTCAGCATGGGCGGCTTCCACTCCGTCACCATCATTGAAGAATCACCCGACTTCTTCTGTGCCGCCGTCGTCATCGCCGCGGGTCGTGAATTGCGGCCGCCCAGCGATCCCGCCATGACCAACCCCAATGCGCTGAAAGCCAAACCCATCTACATCGGCGTCGGTGAAAAAGATGTTAATAACACCCTCTCGCGAGACCTTGTCGCGTTTTACAAAAAAGCCGGTGCTGTCATCACCTTTGAAGAATATCCCGGCCTGGGTCACGCCCCCAAGCCCGATTCGCAAATCCTCTACAAGTTTCTGCTCAATCACGGCCCGCTGCGCCGCTATGACGTCGCGGTCGCACAGGCCGACGCTTTGAAAAAGAATCATCAGATCGGCAAGGCGCTGGTCGCATATGAACAGGCCGCGGCGATGTTGCCCGACCATCCGCGCACACAGTCGGCACGGGACGCCGCCAAGGCCGTTCTCGACGAAGCCGAGACGCGGTTCGCCGCCGTGCAACAAGCCATCGACGCCAAACTTTTCTCCGCCGCGTTGAAATCACTCAGCGAATTGCGGCGAACGTACTCCGGCTCCTCCGTCGCGGATCGCGCCACGCAATGGATCGACAAGTTTTCCAACGACCCGGCGATGCGCGACCAGATCGCCGCCGCGAAGCTCAACGAGAAAGCCGAAGACCTGGAAACCCGCGCCAAAAAAGCCGAGGACGAAGGCGACCTCGCCGCCGCGCTGAAAATCTACGAAACCTACGTCAGCCAGTGCGCCGGCGCCGAGCATTACGAGGATGTCAAGGCACACCATGAAAAACTCAAGGCCGACCCACGGGTCGCCGCCAAGTCCGACAACCAGGACGCCGGCGCCGAGTGCAAGGAGTGGCTGGCGATGGCGCGCAATCTCCTGGCCGCCGGTCGCAAGCATCTGGCCAAGCCCTATCTTCAAAAGGTGATCGACAAGTACCCGGACACCGATTACGCCGCCGAGGCGAAAAAGATGCTTGAGGAAATCCAATGAGAAAGGGCCTCTGAAAAACCAGGCGTTGATCCCCGGCAAGGCCCACCCCCGGAAGTAAGACGGGCCATGCCGGGGCTTCGGGTAAATTGCTCAAAGTCTCGTTATCGAATATGCAACCATTCCCCCATGATGCCGGAAGCGGGGAATGATCGCATTTTGTCAGGTATTCCCGGTCTGGTTCCGCCGTTTTTTTTAATGCAAGATTTATTTGCATACCGGTCGGTGTGGGTTATACTTGTGTCAGAGAGCCGCATCCGCAGCGCGGTGTGTGTATCACAGCGTGGGCGGGTATTGTGGGATGACTGAGAGGGCTTCGAGAGTGAGACGCTTCTTAGGGATATTGTTTTGCGCGACCTTTGCGCTATCGGCGCGGGCCGGTTACGCCACGCTGATTACCTTCGATGATCTGCCGGCCACGGTGGTCAGCGAAAACTTCGTCGGCACCAACATCGCCCTCGGCGGGACCGCCAGCGGTTACAGGGCGGTTCGACCGGGCTATTACCAAGGCGACACGAAACTGGTCTTGTCCGTCACCGGCGTCACCGTCACCATCAGCCGGCAGGACGGCAAAGCGTTCGACATCGTGGACAACACGCTCAACAGCCAGGTCGGCAAGGGCGATGCGTTCGGCACCCGCTCGCTTGATCCGTTCTACGATATCTCCGTCAGCGGCTTCATCTTCAGTTTCAGCGATCCGATCCGCGCCTTCTCGCTCCTGTCAGGCGACTTCGGCGGCGATCCCGACGGTCTGATCCTCAAGGCCTACTACGACGAAAATCTTGCCGGCGGTCTGGTTCCCGATTCCACTTATTCCTCCACCATCCCCGGCACCACCGAACGCACCTGGACCGAAGATCGTTTCTACACCGCCGTCACCGATCCCGAAGCCGCGGGTTTCAAAAGCGTCCTGTTCTACGGCGGGGTGGGCAACTTCAGCGTCTTCCTCGATCGCATTTGGTTTGAACGCGATCCCGTCGAAGTCGCCAACCTCATCGAAAACCCCGGCCTCTACTACTATGACCAGGGCCTGGACGATGTTGAAAACACCGGCGACACCATCGTCATCATCCCCGAACCGACCGGCCTGGGCCTGATGATCGGCGGAGCCATGATCCTCGCCGCACGCCGACGCAAGCATGACTGATGTGCAATGTTCGATGTGCCATCTGCCATGTCAGATGACTGACGCGGATCACATTGAACATCGCACATTGAACATTGCACATTCCCCTCACACCACCACCGGCTTGGCGCGTTTGCGATTTCCCTGTTCCTCCACCAGCCGGATCAACACCTGTTGCACCAGCGTGCTGTGCTGGACCACGGCATTCAGTTCACCGACCAGATCGACCAGGTGATCTTTTTTGACCACGCCCGTCGCGCGGGCGGCACGGACATCGACCAGCGATTGGCCGGCGCTTTTGACCACGCGGATCGCCGCGTCCAGCGCGTCTTCGGTGTCAATCCTGCCGTCGCGGTTCACGTCCAGCGGCATGTCGTTGCGGCGAAGCTGCCATCGTGTGCCGCTGATGAGTACCGTGAGCATGGCTTCCTGCGCTTCGGGGTTTTTCAGGCCCCGGATCACCCGCCGCATCGCGTCGAAGTCCGGGTGTGACCGTTTGCTCAGCCAGCGATAGACCGTTGAGTTGCTGACCCCCGCCAGTTCCGCGACTTCCGTGACCGATGTTCGTTCCGCGTGGATCAGCCGATCCAGTGTGTCACACAGCATGGCTCGCTCCGGTGTTGAAATGACGAATCATGCCCCGATTGTACCCGCGCCCCGCCTCGCAGAACTGCACCAACATTCGATCGCAATGGCAGCACTGCGACGGGCATCGCCGGTATGCTGAACCCCGCACGCGGCTTCCGGGAAAAGCGAATGTGCGATGTGCGATGTGCGATGTCTTCCAAGCCGGGGCAGAGTGAGTCTTTTCCGGGGGCGAGCGCCGCCCCGGGTTCTTCACATGGCACATCGAACATGGCACATCGCACATTCCCCATCACCTGCCCGGCCAGCCCTTGAAGACGAACCGGCCGTCGCGGCTGATGACCTGGCCATCGACGCGAATTTCCCCGCCGCCGGTGCCGTCCTTCCGGGGGCGCAGGTCGCACACCATGTCCCAGTGCAGGCCCGACACATTGTTGTTGCCCGTTTCCGGGTAGCCCGCTCCGACCGCCGCGTGGAACGTCCCGCCGATCTTTTCGTCGAACAGCGTATTTTTCGAGTAACGCTGAATGTTGTAATTGGTGCCGATGGCGATCTCGCCCATGCCCCGCGCGCCCTTGTCCAGGTCCAGCATCTTCATCAGAAAATCTTCGTTCTTCGACGC
>JBAYVY010000080.1:0-11542 GCA_041674345.1 Phycisphaeraceae bacterium
AAAACGGCGTTTTTGACCCAAAAACGAGGGTTGCAAGAGCCAAAATCGACCTTTTTCGTTAGCTTTCATTGGCTGACCCTCATTATTGGCTCAAAAACGGCGATTCTCCGTGAACGGTTACGCCCAATGGTTGAATCACCATGAGCGAGTAGGTCGGGTTGATCGGTCGGGTGGGCAGAGACGTCTTCGCCGAAACGCGATTTTGTGGAATTTTGCGTGTGTCGGGGAAGACCGCGGGTTGCTACCGGGGGCCGCGCGGCTATACCGTTTCGAGTTTCGGGTTTCGAGTTTGATTCGTCATTCGAGTTTAGCGTTCCGCTGTTGAGGCCGTCGTCATTCGTCATTTGCTATCGCATCAGCGCTTCCAGACGCGCGATGCGTTCGTGGATCGGCGGGTGCGTCGAAAACGCGCTGTCCCAGTCGCTTTCCCCCCTCGCCTGCAAAAACGGATTGTCGATGAACAGATGTCCCGTCGCCTTGTTCGCCGTCTCCAGCGGCGTGTCATCCCCCGCCAGCTTTCGCAACGCATCGGCCAGGCCCTGCGGATAGCGCGTCAACTCCACCGCCCCCGCGTCCGCCAGGTACTCCCGCTGACGACTGACCGCCAGTTGGATCAGCTTCGCCAGCAGGGGCGCGACGATCATCAGCAGCACCGCGATCACCATGACGATGACCACCGCCGCGCCGCCGCCCTCGCTGTTGCTTGATCTTCGCCGCCCTCCGCCGCCGGAACCGAAGCCCCCGCCGTAGAAGGCGATCCGCCACGCCATGTCCGCCGCCAGCACGATCAACCCCGCCAGCGTCGCCATGAGCATGGTCAGCCGAATGTCGTAATGTCGGATGTGCGACAGTTCATGCGCGATCACCCCCGCCAGTTCATCGCGGGTGAGTTTGGCGCGCAGACCGGTGGTGATGGCCACCGCCGCGTTCTTGGGGTCGCGCCCCGTGGCGAAAGCGTTCAGCGCCGGCGAATCCATCACGTAAACCATGGGCATCGGTATCCCCCCCGCGATCGACAACTCCTCCACCACATTGAACAACTGCGGATCATCCGACTTCTGAATCTCCCTCGCACCGCTGATCGACAGTATCGTCGCCGCCCCGGCATAGTAACTGAACATCGTACTCGCCACCGCCACCATCAAACCCACCGCGATCGACATGACCACCGCCTGCGGGCGGATCACCCCCGTGCCGTAGATGCTCACCATCGCCCCGATCGCGCACGCCACCGCCACGACCAGCAACCCCATGACGCCCACCAACACATTGCTGTTCCGCTTGTTCCGCGCGATCAGCTGTGTGTAGGTGATATCAGCGGGATAAAAGGATCGGCGATCTTCGATCTGCGATGTGCGATCTGCATTCATGGCTTGTTCCACGTGGCCGGCTTTCTCTTAAATCGAAGATCGAAGATCGCACTTCGCAGATTAAAACTTCACTTTGACCGCTTCGCGCTGTTCGGGGACTTCGATCTCGAAGAAATCCTTGTTCTTGAAGCCGAACATACCCGCGATCAGGTTGCTGGGGAACTTCTGCACCGCGGTGTTGAACTGGCTGACCGTGTCGTTGAAGAACTGCCGGGCGTAGCTGATTTTGTTTTCGGTGCTGCCCAGTTCCTCCTGCAACTGCATGAAGTTTTCGTTGGCTTTGAGATTGGGATACGACTCGCTCAGGGCGAAGATTTGCCGCAGCGCCCCGGTGAGCATGTTCTCCGCCGCGGCCTGGTCCCTGACGTTGCTCGCGTCAATCGCCGTCTGCCTGGCCTTGATGACCGCTTCCAGCGTCTGCTTTTCGTGGGCGGCATACCCCTTGACGGTTTCGACCAGATTGGGGATCAGGTCGTATCGCCGCTTGAGTTGCACGTCGATCTGCGCCCAGGCGTTCTCGGTCTGAATGCGTTTGGCGACCAGTGCGTTGTACGTGGCCACGAGGAACAGGACGATCAGCACGATGACGCCGAGCGTGATGAGAGTGGGAAACATGGTGAGTTCCTTTGGAAATAGGGGTTAAGGGGCTGGGGACTAGGGGCTGGGGTGGGGAACATTCGTCATTTTTACAATCCCTAATCCCTAATCCCTCGCCCCTTTCTTGACAATGATACGCCCCGACAGTGTGGCAGGATCGCGCCGACCGGTCAATGTCGTGGCGGAAATGCGAGGCGGCATTCTGTCTCCTGACTTTTCACTGAACTTTTGCAAAAACCGAAAAGATATTTCAACACAGCGGGCACAGAGTACACAGAGAGAGATTGTTAATGTGTTTTTCTCGGTTTTCACCTCTGTGAACTCTGTGTCCTCTTGTGTTGAAATCGCATTTTACAAAAGTTCAGTTCTCACAAATTTGCTCAGAGTTCCGTCACCTTCACCGGCTGAATGTTCAGTTCCCGACAAGTCGCCAATATCTGGGGATGGACCAGCGCCTGCCAGTCGATCGCCCTGGCCTGGACCATGATGCCGGCGTTGCGCGCCAGGCCTCGCTCGGTCGCGTCGGCGATGGCGCGGTTGGCGGCCTGGAATGACCCCGGATCGTCGCAGCGAACCGCCCGTTTCATCATTGAGCGATCCTTCCGAGCGATCCTTCCGGGGGGTCCGGGGGTCAACCGATGCGTTTGCGGGTCATGGCGGTGCGAATGGCGCGACCGGCCTCCTGCTTTTTCATGCCGGCCCGTTTGTCGCCTTTGGATTTGCCCTCGGCGACGGCGAGTTCGATCTTGGCGATGCCGCGGTCGTTGAAATACAACGTCAGGGGCACGAGTGTGGTTCCGCCTGAAGTGGTCAGGCCGTACAAGCGTTCGATCTGTTTGCGATGGGCGAGCAGCTTGCGGGGGCGTTTGGATTCGGGAAGGGCCGCGCCGGGCGCCGATGAGGCGTGATCGTAAGCGGAGATATCGGTGTCGTAGAGCCAGAGTTCCATCGTTTGGGGTTCGACCCGTGCGAAGCCCCCGGCGATGGAGGCGCGGCCCTGTCGGATGGATTTCACTTCGCTGCCGCGCAGCGCGAGGCCCACCTCGAACGATTCAACGATATGGTAATCGTGCCTCGCCTTGCGGTTGACGATGCGCGGGCTGTGGTTCTCGTCCTTGGGCATGCGCGGTTAGTTTAGCAGAAGGGAAGTGAGTAGCGAGTAGTGAGTAGCGAAGAGCCGAATCCTCTACTCGCTACTCACTACTCGCTACTTCCCCACGCAGAACGTGGCGAAGACTCGTCCGATCACGTCGTCGGGACTGATGCGGCCGGTGATGCGGCCCAGCGCGTCCAGCGCGTGGCGCATCACCGCGGCGATCAACTCCACGTCGGCCAGGGCGCGGGCGTCGGCTTGCGGAACAAGCATCCCCCGCGATTCGCGCAGGGCGGCCAGTGTGTCGTTGATCGCTTCGAGATGGCGATGCTGGAGGGCGAGGGTTTCGCCGGCCAGCGCGACGGCGCGATCGGCCAGACGTTCGGCGATGAGGTGACGCAGGGCGTCGAGACCTTCGCCGGTGCGGGCGCTGACGGCCAGATCGACGTGATCGTGGGTGATGAGATCGGATTTGGTGCCGATGCGGAGGACGCGATCCGGGGGGGCGGGGGCGATGAATTGCCCCCGCCGATCATCGGTCAGCAACAGTATCAGTTCGGCGCGGGCGATGGCGTCGTGCGCGGCGCGTTGCATGGCGGTATTGAGTTCGGGACTCCCCGCCTGCTGAAGCGGGCGGGCCGAGGGGGTTTCATTCCGGGGGCGGGGGGTTTCGAGGCCGGCGATGTCGGTGAGCATGGCTTCGACGGTGCGTCCCTGGGGATCGCGCCACTGGAGGGGTTCGGCCAGCACATCGCGGGTGGTGCCGGGAATGTCGCTGGTGACGGCGCGTTCGCGGCCGAGCAGGGCGTTGAAGAGGGAGCTTTTGCCGACGTTGGGCGGGCCGACGAGGACGACCCCCGGCAGGGTTTCCAATTGACGCCAGGTGCGGGAATGGGCGAGCAGTTGTTCGAGTTGTTCGACCAGTGCGGACAGGCCGGCGTATAACTTTCGGGGGGTGATGGGAACGACATCATCCTGGTCGGTGAAGTCGATGCCGGCTTCGACGAGCGCGAGCAGGTCGGCCAGTGGGTCGGTGAGCGAGTCGGCCCATGAGCCGAGCTTGCCGGTGCGAAGGAGTTTGGCGGCGGCGAGCTGGGCGTCGCTGACGGCGGCGATGGTGGCGGCGATTCCCTCGGCCTGGGTCAGGTCGATGCGTCCGGCGAAATAGGCGCGGCGGGTGAACTCGCCGGGTTCGGCCAGACGCCCCCCGCCCCCGGAAGCGGAAGCGGAAGCGGAGAGGATGACCTGTTGGATACGTTCGATCAGGGCGGGATTGCCGGGGCACTGGATTTCGAGAATGTCTTCCGCGGTGTAACTGTGCGGCCCCCGGAAGAAGGCGGCGAGGACGGGGAGCATTTCCCTTCGTCCCTCCGTCCCTTCGTCCCCGCGTCCCCGCAATCGCATTCGCACGCCGGTCAATCGGCGGGGTTCCAAGGGTTCGTCGAACAGGCGGGCGATCAGATCGCCGAGCGCCGGGCCGGAGCAGCGGATGACCGCGCGGGCGCTGCGACCGGGCGGAGAAGCGACGGCGAGAATGGCGGGCTCGGTGAGGGGCAGCATGGTGCTAAGCCGCAAGCGGCGGAGACAAAATCACAAATCACAAATCACAAATCGAAAATCACCCATCAGCGTGTTCGGCCTTTTTTGCCTTGTTGGCGCTGGGCTTGTTCCATTTGCTTGCGTTTGGTTTCGGCGGCTTTCTGGAGACGGTCCATGAATCCGCCGGGTTTGGCGGGTTTTTTCGGCGAGGGTTTGTCCAGTTCGCCGCGTTCTTCGAGGTCTTTGAGGTGTTTTCGGACGATCTTGCTATCGACGATGCCGGCGGCGGTGGAGACCAGGATGTAGAGGTTCAGGCCGGCGGGCGCGGGATAGAGCATGACCGGGAACAGGAAGATCATGTACTTCATCATCTTCATCTGCGTCTTCTGCTGATCGGTCATCTCGGCGGCGTTGGTGGGAGCCATCGTCGTGTATTTCTGCTGGAAGTAGAAGACGACGCCCATGAGGATCGGCAGCAAGTTGACCGCATCGACATGCCAGCCGAGCCAGGGGATGATGAACGCGATTTTGCCCAGCGCGATGAACTGATCGGGCGCGGACAGGTCGGTGAGGAAGGACCAACGCAAACCCATCATCGCGCCGAGATTGTGGAAGACATTGTAGAACGCGGGCTGGTGGCGGAGTTCGATGGCGAAAAAGAGCATGGCGTAGAGGGCGTACCAGATGGGCATTTGAAGGAGCATCGGCAGGCAGCCGGCCCCCATCGCGGCGGGGTTGACACCCTTGTCGCGGTAGAGTTTCATCGTCTCGGCGTTGAGTTTGTTTTTATCGTCGGCGAACTTCTTTTTGAGTTTTTCAAGTTCGGGCGCCATCGACTGCATCTGCCGGCTGAACTTCATCATGTTGAGCTGGCTCTTTTTGGTGATGGGATGGAGGATGGCGCGGATGATGGCCACCATGATGATGATGCCGATGCCCCAGTCGAAGAGGAAGGAGTGGAGGAACGTGAGGAAGACGAGCATCCCTTTGGCCAGCCAGCCGAAGGTGAGCCACGAGCAGCACCCGCCGAGGTTGTAGATGATGATGTTTTTCAGGCCGACCGCGGCATAGGGGGTGCCGTCGGCGATGACGTCGGGGCTTTTGGGGCCTGCGAACAGGTCGATGTCGAGTGGCGCGGCGGTGCCGGGCGCGAGCGCGACGGCGCGGCTGGTCAGTTCAACGGACAGGGTTTGCGTTTCCGGATCGGCCGCGACGCCGGCGTGCAGACGATTGACCAGCGGGAACGAAGTATCGAGCGGCTGGGGCTGGATTTTTTCGGTTTTGTCGGCGGTGATGACGGTTTTCGTCGGCGCGTGCAGCGCCACGGCGAAATAGCGATTGGCGTGGGCGACGAAGGAGAGTTCAAGTTGCCGCTTGGCGACTTCATCAGTTGGCCAGAGCGTGGCGTGTTCGGGCTTGCTCATCACGTCGAGGCGGGAGAAGTTGAAGTTGTCGATGAAAACGGTGGAACGGGAGGGGTCGTAGCTCGGCTGGAAGTAGCCGAGGATCACCGCCCGCTTGTCGCCCATGTAACCAGCTTCAAAAGGCATATCGACCTGGCCAAGCTGGACGAGTTGCACGTTGAGCGGTTTGTCGCTGAGGTTTTTCAGTTGCTGATCGAGTTCCAGATCGTAGCTTCCGGGAGCCAGGCGATAGGTGCGGGTGATCTGAAGAACGGGTTGGGCGGTGGCGGGATCGGCGAGTGTGAGTTGGAGGACGGCATGGGTCTGGTCGTGTTCGAGGACGAACCAGTTGACGTGATCGAGGGAGTAAATGGTGCTGTTAATGATGACAGCCCGGAGTTCGAGAGGATAAGTGTAAACGCCCCCGCCCCCGCCCCCGGAAGTGCCCCCGGAAGTGCCCCCGGAAGTGCCCGTGCCGCCGCGGAGGTATTTTTGCTGAATGATGTAGGGGATGTGTTCCATCGCCTTCTCGGAGTATTGGGCGAGGGAGATTTGCTGGACGCCGGCTCCGAGACTGGTGAGTTGGACACGAAGCAGATAGGGATTGTCTGAACTTGAACTTCCGGGGACGGGGGTGTCGGAGCCGAGAACGGGTTCGGGCTGGGAGCCGAGTGGTGCGGCGAGGGGGGAGAGTGGGCCAACCCCCGGAAAGGAGGCCCCCGGAAAGGAGGCCCCCGGAAGGGAGGCCGCCGGAAGGGAGGCCGCCGGAAGGGGTGGGGCGGGTTGTGACTCCCCGCCCGCTAAAGCGGGCGGGCCGACGGAGGGTTCGAGGGGCGCGGTGGTTGGGGTGCTTGCGGGCGCGGGGGTGTCACTTCCAGGGGGGGCTTTGGGGCCTTGGTTGACGATGAAGGCGGCGGCGACGCCGATGGCAATGATGACTGCCAGCAGTGTGATGATGGTGCGTTTCACGCTTGGGAACCTCGTTCGGGGATAGTCGGTGAAAAGCGGCAGTATAAGGATGAATGGGGAAAGAGCCAACATGAGCCATGAGCCAACAGCCAACAGGAGAGAGCCGTTGATTCGCCTGTTGGCTTGTGGCTGTTGGCTATTCCCGAAGGGCGCGGTCGATCCATCCGCCGCCCAGGACGCGGTCTTCGTCGTAGCAGACGACGGCTTGCCCGGGCGCGACGGCGAGTTGCGGCTGGTCGAAGGTGACACGCAGTTGCTCGCCGATCAATTGAGCGACGGCGGGAACGGGGGCGGCGTTGTAACGGATTTTCACATGACAGGGCGTTGGTGTCCCCGGCCGTGGCGGATCGGTGAGCCAGTTGG
Source organism: Phycisphaeraceae bacterium (assembly GCA_041674345.1). Taxonomy (GTDB): domain Bacteria; phylum Planctomycetota; class Phycisphaerae; order Phycisphaerales; family Zrk34; genus JBAYVY01. The sequence goes on from JBAYVY010000080.1 coordinate 7,335, forward strand.
TTTCGGAGGCGATCAGGCCGGTGGCGAGGAGGGCATCGCGTGGGCCGACGGTGACGGTGTTGGCGGCGGCGTTTTTGTCGATGACGTAGAGGGGGGTGCCGGTGGCGACGCCCAGGCCCCGGCGTTGGCCGATGGTGAAGTGTTGGTGTCCGGGGTGTTGACCGAGGGATTGGCCGGTGGTGGAGAGGAGTGGGCCGGGGGTGATGGGGGAGGCCGATCCCGACCAAGCCGAAGACGGCATGGTCGGGCTTGTTTTACTCACTATATCCATGTAGTTGTTGGAGGGGACGAAGCAGATTTCCTGGCTGTCGGGTTTGTTGTGGACGGGGAGGCCGAAGTCGAGGGCGAGTTGTCGGATTTCGGATTTGCGGTACTGGCCGACGGGCAGGAGGGTGTGGGCGAGTTGGTCGCGGGGGATGCCGAACAGGACGTAGGACTGGTCTTTGGAGGAGTCGATGCCGCGGAGCAAAATGGGGTCTGACCCCTTTTCGCTGATGCGTGCGTAATGGCCGGATGCGACGAAATCGGCGTCGATGGAGCGTGCGTAGTCCGTGAGCTTGCCGAACTTGAGCCAGTTGTTGCAGCGGACGCAGGGGTTGGGGGTTCGTCCGGCGTGGTACTCATCGGCGAAGTAACGGATGATGCGGCCGAAGTCGCGTTTGAAGTTGAGGACGTAAAGCGGGATGCCCAGTCGGGCGGCGACGAGTTGGGCGTCCTTGGCGTCGTTGATGGAGCAGCAGCCCTGGTGATGAATGCGCAGTGCGGGGTGCGGGGTGCGGGGTGCGGGATGCGGGTCTGCGCCGCAAGACGCATCCCGCATATCGCACAGCCCTTCTTCCAGTTCTTCGCCGGGGCTTCCGAGGCGCATGAAGCAGCCGACGACTTCATAGCCCTGTTGCATGAGCAGGGCGGCGGCGACGGAGGAATCGACTCCGCCGGACATGGCGAGCAGGACTTTGCCTTTGGCGTGTGGCATGGTGAAATAATAGGGCCGGGGGCGGGCTGAAACAAAAACCCACCGACGGGAGTCGATGGGCTTTTTGGGGAAGTCAAAATGCGATGTTGGAAAATCAGACGTTTCGGCGCCCCCGGACGCGGGCGATCAGCGCCAGCCCGGCGAAGCCGAGCAGGGCGACGGTGGTCGGTTCGGGGATGAGGGTGAGGTCGCCGGTGAACTGTCCGACGGCGTTGGCGGTGAAGGGCGCGAGGGTCTGCACACTGGTGCCGACGGTGGCCAGCTTGGGAGTGATATCGAGCAAGGACCAGGAGAACTGACCGGTGCCGCCGGAGAAACCGGCAGCGGTGAGGATGGCTCCGCCGGTGTAGGTAACCGCCAGATCGACGGTGCCGACGCCGCCGACGCTGTTGTTGAGTGGGCCGGTGATGGCGGCGGAATTAATGGTGCCGGCAAGAAGCTGAGTCGAATGGTCTGTGTTCCAGAACGCGAAGGTTCCGGTGTCGAGAATTTGTGTCACGAACGAGTAACCGAAGAAAATCTGGGTGACGTAGGTGGGACCGAAAGCAGTCAAGCCGGTCAGTTCAAGCGTGGTGTCATAGAAGGTGGTGGACAGGTTGTTGGTATCGACCTGAGAGCCGGTCACGCCGTTCACCTCAAAGGGGGCCACCAGTTGCAGACCGGGCGCGGTCTGATCGGCTGTGGGCAACGCACCATCGCCATTGCCTACCGCGCCGGCACCGACCGTCAGGGCCGAGCCGGTCCAGACCAATTCCGGTGTGACGGGTGAAGCCGGTTGCGGCATGAAGTCAACAATGGTGCCGGCATATGATGTCAGGGAAGCCAAACCCACAACTGCGGCGACACAAGCCACGAACAATGATTGCTTTCTGAACATCGGAATATCTCCCATCTCAACACAGGGCCACTCGTCTTCCGGTCACTCTCACGCTTCCACGCGGAAACGTATATGGGAATTATGAACTGTCATCGGGGATTTGTCCACTGAATTTTCAGAAAAATACTCACTTTGTTTTCCCTAAGCTTGTCAGGCCTAAGAATTTCCCAACTTAACAAGTCCGCCGACCGGCCCCGATTGGGCGAAATCTCCGGGCATGGTTATGATGAAAACGCCAATCCCGGCCCAAACAGGCGAAAATCGGCCATGTTCATCTATGCGGGCATCGACGAGGCAGGTTACGGCCCCATGTTCGGCCCCCTGGTTATCGCAAAAACAGTATTCACGCTACACTCCGAACCCAAGGCGGCGCTCGAAGACTCGCTCTGCCTTGGCGTGGATATGTGGGCGTTATTGGAACCCGCCGTTTGCCGCAAGGCCGCTGACAAGCAGCGTCGCATCGCGGTGGATGACTCGAAAAAACTTTACACCCCCGCCGCCGGCCTGCGACATATCGAGCGAGGGGTACTCGCCTTCGCCTCCGCGGCGGGCATCGACACCGATGATCTGACCCGCTGGTTGCACACCGTGGGCTACGACGATCAAAGCCGGACCTCGCCATTGCCGTGGTACGGGATGAGCAGGGACGAAGGGACGGAGGGACGAAGGGACGAAGTGGGGAAAGAGAGGGACGAAGGGACGGAGGAACGAAGGGACGAAGTGAAAGAGGCGGAGCCGATCCCCACTTCGTCCCTTCGTTCCTCCGTCCCTCCGTCCCTTTCCTCCTCTTCCCCCCCTACGTCCCTTCCCACATCCATCGACCCCGGCCTGCTGGCGATCGCGCGGGCGTCGCTGACCCGCGCCATGACCGACGCCGGTGTGCGACTGGCGTCGATCAGCGCCGCCGTCCTCTTTGAAGATCGTTTCAATCGCATGGTTGAAGCGACGCGATCCAAGAGTCGGTGCGAATGGACTTTCGTCGCCGGTCATCTGACCGACATCTGGCGACAGTTCGGCCTCCACCACCCGTTCGTCGTGATCGACCGGCAGGGGGGCCGCACGCATTACCAACCGCTGCTGGTGCTCTGCTTTGACGGCGCGAAGGTGCGGGTGCTCGATGAAACGCCCGACATCTGCCGCTATGAATTGACACAGGACGATCATGCGATGACCGTCAGTTTCGAGGCCGGGAGCGAAGAGCGGCACCTCCCCGTCGCGCTGGCCAGCATGACCGCCAAATACACCCGTGAATTGCTCATGGCGCGGTTCAATGCGTTCTGGCAATCGCACGATCCGTCGCTCAAGCCCACCGCCGGTTACGTCACCGACGGCCGGCGATTCCTCCGCGACATCGAACCGCTCATGCGAAAACTCAACATCCCCCACGAATCCCTCATCCGCGCCAGATGACGGCCCGGCCCCGCATCCGCTTGCCTCAATGCCTTCATTTCGCCAGGTAACGCATCATTACATCATCCCCGATACGTTTGACTTGAATCAGCCGCCACCGCCTCGCATCCGCCATCTTCCCAACCCCAGCCCCCTCCACCGCCCGCACACCCCCGCCACCCACCACCTTCGGCCCCACAAACACCATCAACTCATCCACCACCCCCGCACGCATCATCGCCCCATGCGTCCGCCCGCCGCCTTCGACCAGCACGTTCGTCGCCCCATGCACTTTCACCAAATGACGCAACATCGCCCGCACATCCAACCCCGCCCCCGGCAGTTGCAACACTTCGACTCCCCGCGCCCGCAGCGCATCCCTCTTCGCCGCTTGCGGCTTCGCGTTCCCCGAAATCTCCCCGCACACCACCATCACCGGCACAATTTCCGCCGTCTTCACCAACCGACAATCCCTCGGTATCCGCAACTCCGGGTCCATCACCACCCGCTTGGCCACCCGCCTCACCCGGACATCTCTCGCATTCAGCATCGGGTCGTCCGCGATCACCGTTCCCACCCCCACCACAATCGCATCCATCCGCCCCCGCAACTGATGCACCATCCGCCTCGATGCTTCATTGCTGATCCATTTGCTGTCACCCGCCGCCGTCGCGATCGCGCCGTCGATCGTCGCCGCCCATTTGCAAATCACCCAAGGCAAACCCGTCCCCGTCACCTTCGCAAACGGCCCGATCAATTCCTTCGCTTCTTCCTCACAAACCCCCGGAACCCCGACATCCACTTGAATCCCCGCCGCACGCAATCGCTCCACGCTCCCATGCCCCGCCACCGGGTCCATCGCACCGATCACCACCCGCTTCACCCCCGCCTCGATCAACGCATCCGCACACGGCGGCGTCTTCCCCCAATGACCGCACGGTTCCAACGTCACATACACCGTCCCCC
>JBAYVY010000081.1:0-11530 GCA_041674345.1 Phycisphaeraceae bacterium
AGGGGGGCGCGCCCCTGTGGGGGGGACGCGAAAGCAGGGCAAAACAGAGGGGGGGCGGGTTGGAAAGTGGGGGGGGGGGGGGGGGTTTGGGGGGGGGGGGGGGGTGGGTGGTCTGGTGGGGGGGGGGGGGGGGGGGGGGGGGGGAGGGACGCTGCGCGTCTCCCGCTAAACTTTAGATATCGACGCTCATGATTTTGCGGATCCAGAGGAATCCGACGGTGACCAGGAATGCGGCGATGAGGAGGATGAGTCGTCCGCGGGGGTCTTCAATCACGCCGGCGGTTTCTTCGGGCGCGAGCAGGTATCCGATGCCGCCGATGGCGACGGCCATGAGGGCCATCATGCCGGCCTGGTTTCGTCCCTGTGCGGTGAGGGACTGGAGTTTGCCTTCGAGCCGCTGGATTTCCCGAATGGCGTCGGCGATGCGGTCGAGGGATTGTGCGACGTCGCCGCCGCGTGTGCGGTGCGCGCTGATGGCGGAGAAAAGCAGGCGATAGGGGCTGGAGCCGATGCGTTCGGCGGTGTTGAGCATGGCTTGGTTGAGATCGACGCCCAGTTCGTATTCGCGGAGCAGTTGGGCGAATTCCTGTTGGATGGGGCCGGTGGCGTTCTTGACCAGCAGTTGCATGGACTGGACGAGGTTAAGGCCCGCCCGCACGCCGGAGGACATGGCGGTGACGCCGTCGATGATCTGCTCTTCGAGGCGTTTGCGGCGTTTGGTTTCCAGGTGGTTGATGACGAGGTTGGGCAGCACGATCGTGACGGCGGCGCCGGGAAAGAACCAGACCCAGTTGGCGGCCAGTGCGGCGCAGATCATGCCGATGACGATCATGCCGACGCCGATGGAAATGAGCGAGGCCCGCGGCGGGATGTCCAGCAGCAGTTGACGGTTGAGTACGTCGTCAAGCCGGCGTTCCTGTTTGCGTGCGAGGATCAGCAGGGGCGGGCCGCAGAATCGCACGAGGAGGAACACCGAGGCGAACATCGCCAGGGAAAGCAGAATGAGTTGAATGGCATCGTTGGGCATGGGGTTCCTCAAAGCAGAACAGCGGAACAACAGAACAGCGGAACATGAGAGGCGGGGGAGCCGGCATGTTCTGTTGTTCTGATGTTCTGATGTTTTGTTGTCATTTTCACAGGAACATTTCGACGCTGAGTAGTTTCTTGTCGATCATTTCTTCGGTGAAGGTTGGGATGTAGCCGGTGTGACGAAGGCGGGGCTGGGCGGGGTCGCGCAAGACGAAGATGTCTTCGAGACGGATTTGGCCGGTTTCCTCGTCGATTTCGATGACTTCGGAGATGTGCGTGACGCGGCGCTGGCCGTTGGGCAGGCGGCGGAGCTGGACGATCAGGTCGAGCGCGCCGACGATCTGTTCGCGGATGGCGCGGACGGGCATTTCGACGGCCATGAGGACGAGCGTTTCGAGCCGGGCAACCATGTCGGAGGGCGTGTTGGCGTGGATGGTGGAGAGCGAACCGTCGTGGCCGGTGTTCATGGCCTGGAGCATGTCGAGCGCTTCGGCCCCGCGGACTTCGCCGACGATGATGCGGTCGGGGCGCATGCGCAGGGCGTTGCGGACCAGTTCCTTGATGGTGTAAGCGCCGCGGCCCTCGACGTTGGCCGGACGCGCTTCGAGTTTGACGACGTGGGGCTGGGGCAACTGAAGTTCGGCGGATTCCTCGATGGTCAGAACGCGCTCGGTGGGGCGGACGAAAGCGCAGAGGGTGTTGAGCAATGTGGTTTTGCCGGAGCCGGTGCCGCCGGACACCATGATGTTTTTGCGTCCGGTGACGCAGCCCTGAAGGAACGCGGCGGCCTGTTCGCTGACCGCTCCGCGTTCGATGAGGTCGTCGATGGTGAAGGGAATCCAGGCGAATTTGCGGATGGTGATGCAGGGGCCGACCAGTGAGAGCGGGGGGATGATGACGTTGACGCGGGAGCCGTCGGACAGGCGGGCATCGACCAGGGGGGTGGACTGATCGACGCGGCGACCGATGGGGACGAGGATGCGTTCGATGACGGACATCAACACTTCGTCGGAGAAGAAGACGCGGGTGGTCGATTGGATGACGCCGTTTTTTTCGACGTAGATGCGGTCGCGTCCGACGACCATGATTTCGCTGACGTTGGCCATTTCGATGAGGTCTTGCAGCGGGCCCAGACCGAGCATGATGTCGAGCAGGTCTTTGCTGACGACGTGTCGGACGATGTGCTTGCAGAGCGAACCGCTGATGGTCTGGATTTGCTGCTCGAAGAGGGAATCGAACTCGTCTTCGGCGCACTGGAGGTCTTCCTGCACGCTGGTGGGATCGAAGATCAGCGGCATGAGATCGACCATGCCCTGGACCAGTTCGGTGATGGCGCGATCCTTGGCGGCGTCGTGAACGGACTCGGCGGAGCGATATTCGGTCTGTACCTTGCCCGTGCATTGGCGGACGACCTCGGCGATGACCAGGCGGTGCAGGTGCATATGGACCATATGCTTGATGAGCGGGCCGTCCAGTTCGTCGATGCGGCGGTCGAGAATCTGCGAAAGATGTTCGACGATCTGCTGGACGTAGGCGGGATCGGATTTGTTGAGGTGGCCGGTGACGCGCAGGTTCATGCGGTCGATGAGTTCGGCGTGGGCCTGCTGCTCGAAGTTGATGAGCCGGCGCTGGATTTCGCGGCGTTCATCGCTGTCGCTGACGGACTTGCCGGGGCGGATGAGGGCGAGGGCGTATTGGGCGATCTGGACTTCATCGCCGAAGTCGAGTCGCGCGGCTTGTTGCGGGGGGACATCGCGGTTGGCGACGCGGAGCAGGCCGTGCGAGAGATTTTCGATGAAGAGTTGGTTGCCCTTGCGGGCGATGCGGGCGTGTTTGCGGGAGACGAAGGGGCCTTTGATCTGGATTTGGCACTGGGGATCGCGTCCGATGACGATGGGATCGCCCTCGACGTTGAGGGTTTGACGGACGTTATTGGATTGATCGAAGAGCCAGATTTCCATTAGTTGGTTCGCGGGGTGGTGGGGACGGGGAGGTTGAGGGCGCGGAGGAGTTCGGGGTTGACGCCTTCGGAGTAGATTTTGCGGTTGTTGTCGGCGGGGTTTCGGATGTCGATGCGGAACTTTTGTTCGGCGGCGAACTGCTGGATGGTGGCCAGTTGCTGGGCTTCGTCGGGGGTGACTTCGACGGTGATGTTGTTGTAGCTGCGAACGCGTTTGGTGTCGGCGGAATTGGCGGTGCGGTCGCCGACGGCCAGGACTTTGACGCGCTCCATGACGAGCATGGACTGCGTGCGCTGGCCGCGGGGGGTGATGACGGCGCTGAGATCGACGAAGGTGTTGGGATCGAGGATGGGCGGCGCGCCTTCGGAGGCGACGGGGAGGGTGATGGCGCGTTTGCCGCTGGCCGGTTCGATGCGCTTGGACGCGGCACCGCCGACGAGGAGATCGTTGGTGAGAAGCTGGCCCTGTCGAGCGGACTGCATGAACTTGGTGGGTTGCCTGGGATCGGTATATCGCTGTTGTATCTCAATGGGCGTGACGGCGTGAATATCTTCGAGATAGGTGTCCTTCAAGGCGGAAGGAATCTGAATCTCGTTCAAGTCTTTTGCACGCAATGTGTCGCCGGGTTCGACGCTGACCTTCAGGCGGTAGAGCGTGATGGTGTCGGTGTTGATGGTGTGTTTGAGATCGACGATGTACCAGTTCCACGCGATGACGGTGACCAGCCCCAGCGCGACGGCGACGAGGATCAGCGGAATGTTGATCTGCTGATCCCGCGGCTTGCCCCCCGGAAGGGGCGGACGGGGCGGGGGAAGTTTGACGGTGGGTTGCTGCGAAGTGAACTGGGACATGGGGACATGCCTCCGTGTGAGAGCGTTGAAGAACCGGAGATTCACCACAGAGATCACGGAGTTCACGGAGAAGAAAAAAGATGAGCCGGACTTTTTTATTTTTCTCTCTGTGTTCTCGGTGAACTCCGTGGTGAGTTCTTTTCCTGATTCATAGTGTACCGCAACTGGATGACGGCGCGAACTTCGGAACCTATCTGATGCAGACGGATCATCAATGAACCATCGGGGTGCTGACAGGTCAGGCGGATCACCAGCGGGGCGGGGGTTTGGTCGGTGAACTTTCCACCCGCGACGGCCAGCGCCTGCCGATAGAAAGACGCCGCGGATTCGAGGGATGTGTCGCGGATGGAGCGAACGCAGGTTTCTTCGTTGTCGGCCGTGCCCCCGGAAGTGTTGGTTTGGAAGCGAAGAAGGATTTCACTGTCAGGTGGGACAGGCAGGCCGGCGGGTTCGTGATCGAGCGGCGCGGCGCCGGCGGGCAACCATGCGGCAAACTGATCGGGATGGGTCAGCAGTTGTGAGAAATCGGTGCCGCCCCCGCCCCCGGAAATAAGCGGTTTGGGAGTGGGGCCGGCAATCGGAGGCGGCGGAAGGACGGCGGATCGCACACGGATGATTTTCACCACCAGCATCGTCAGCAGAATGAGGAGGATGAGGAGGAGGAAGAGGGCGATGACATTTTTGATTTGTGATTTTTGATTTGTGATTTTCAGATTCTCCCATGCACGTCGCGCGGACTGTTGCCTTTGAAATCACAAATCACAAATCACAAATCCAAAATCACAACTTTCACGGTTTTTCGTCATAGACGATCGGCCCGCGGTAGGCCGGTTCCTGGAGATAGAGGGAGCGGACGAAACCGGCCAGGGCCTGGCCGGAGGGGACTTGGGTGGAGTCGCCGGGGTATTCGGGGTTGGTGTCGCCGTCGATGGCGTCAAGCTGGTCGTCGAAGTCTTTGAGGAAGATGTCGCGGAGTGCGCGGGCGTGATCGGAAGTGTGCGATCCGCCGGCGGCCCACAGATCACTGCTGGCCGCCCATGCGTTGGTGTAGCTCCATTCGGTGCCGATGCGGGCGGTGTGGCGGCGGATCGGGCCTTCAAAACCGCGCCACAGCGGAATGTTGGTGGTGTAGATGACTTTGAAGCCCTCGCGCCGGGCGTGTGACATGCGGATGTTGGTGCCGTCGGGCGGGGCGTACATCAGCGCCTCGGCGAGGTTGCCCGCATCGCCGCTCAATCGACCGGCGTCGGTGACCAGTTGATCGTAGGAATCGGTCGGAAACTGATTGTCGTCGAGGGTATGCGAAAGCTCGGCGGCTTTCGATGCGAAGAACGCGGAGTTCATCTGGGGGTTGCCGTTCAACTCATCGACGGTCGGCCCGGGCGCCTCGGCGACGGAACGCCAGGTTTCATACCGCGCCATCACCTGCGTGTGCTGCACGCGCACCGCCAGCAGGCCGAACCAGATCACCAGCGAGGTGATGACCAGCAGCAGCGGCAGAACGAAAACCATTTCGGACATGACGGCCCCGCGGGTGTGCATTTCTGATTTCTGATTTCTGATTTCTGATTTGTTCATGATCTTCACTCCGCTGCTAGGTTCGCATCTTTACTTCCGCCTTCCCACTTCCGACTTCCGACTTTCTCAATGCGATGACATCATGTCGCTCAGCGCGGCGGTGGCGGTGAGATATTGCTGCGCGGTTTGCACGGTGGTGGTGTTGAGTTCCGCCGAGCCGCCCCCGGAAGTAACAGTCATGGCCTGCGCCCAGCTTGGCACGTCGGTGATGGGTTGCAACTGGGTTCGCCACATCGGGGTCCACAAGTCCCACGAGTGGTTGTTGAACACCTGCGCCTGCGCCATGGCGAGCATGACCGGCGAGGGGGTTGTGCCGGTGAAACGCGAAGGCCAGGTTTGTGCGGCGCGATCGGTCACGGCCGTGCCGAGGAAGGCAAGATACTGTCGGCGACCGGCCGCATCGCGTTTGAGAAGACCGTGATCCAGATCGGTCGGCGCGGGAGCGTTTTGCGCCGAGGCGTCAAAGCCCTGGAACGGATCGGGGTTGACATAGGCCGGGCCGATGTTGGCACCGGCGAAATAGTAATGGTCGATGCGATAGACGGTTTGCGCGACGGGGTTGCCCTGTGGATCGAGCAGCGGCGTGATGCCGAGGGTGTTGTCGAACCATGCGGTGTATTGCCAGGCGTCGCGCCAACCATACTCGGCGATTTGCTGCGCGGTCCAGGTGCGCGGGTCGGTCCAGCCGTTGGTGCGGACGATCCGGGGTTGGAGTTGCCCGCCGTCGGTGACCAGCGACCACGAGCCGGGCGACATGAAGTTGGCGTCGTTGATCGGGTACCTGCTTTTGATTTCAACGACGAAGAAGGCGGTTTCGTTGACCCCGCCCGCCGCCGCTTCGCCGGCGGCCTGGTTGAAATCGGCGATCCATCGCGGCTCATACACATCGCGCGGAGGCCAGGCGGGGCGCGTGCGGCCGATCAGATACGGCGCGTCGTTGGGCCAGAGGTAATGCAGCTTGGCCAGCGAGAGCATCCGCGTCCACCACGACAGGCGTGAGTTTCGCAGATGGGCGAAGTTGAAACTTTCGACTTCGCCGAGCAGTTGGCCGAAGGAACCCCAGGTGTGATACGCGGTGGGGGGGCCGGGGGTCCATGTGCCTGAACTTGCGGGGGCCGAGCCGAGGGGGACGCCGCCGTGTCCGCCCTGAGCGACATCGCTGTCGCCGGGTGTGAAGGTGCCGGGGCGGACCAGTGCGTGGAAGCCGAACACGGTGTCGTAGGGGCCTCGGTTTTCGGTGGGGTGATCGACGGCGGCGGGCAGCAGGCCGAACTTCACCGGACGCTGGAAATCGGCGAACGAGCCGCGCTGTGCCGGCAGTGTCGGCACGAGCGGCGTGACGAACGCATCGGCGTATTGCTCGCGGGGCTGCGCGGCGTGGCCGCCCTGCACGGCGGCGGTCTGCGAGGTGTTGCCGATGGATTCGAGCGTCGCCTGGTTCAATTCATCCAGCGCGGTCATCTCACGCCATAGCGCCCCGCGGCCCGCTGACGGGGCGCCCCCGGAAGACGGGTTGTACCACGTGACCGGCGTCATGTCGTGCTGCTGGAAAAACTGATCGACGGGCGTGATCTGGTCGATCTCGCCCTGCAATTGCGCAAGGTAATCGTTCATCAGCGTGTTCAGTTGCGCGGTGAGTTGGGCCGGCCCCGCATTGTTCAGCCCGCGTGAAATCTGATCGCGCAGCGCGTCGCGCATGGAAGTCTGTTCGACCAGCGCGAAATGCGAGGCGGTCGGCATCGAATCCATCACGCACACCAGCGCGATGTCGTGGCTCATCGCCAGGTTGTTCATCGCCACGACGTTCATGGAACGTGACACCCACGTCGCGGCGGCGACGGCGGCGGCGTCGGCGCTGGTCTGCGCGTCGGTCCGGCGGTCCACCTGCTGGCCCATGTTCAGCGTGAAAAGCACGAGTGAGACGAGCAGGATCATCGCCAGGATGGTGAGAATCATGACGACGCCGCGCTGACGCGAAGCTCGAAACTCGAAGTCCGAAGTCCGAATCAAATCCGAAGCTCGAAACTCGAAAGAAACGTCCGGCACCGCCCGCGTTTCGAGTTTCGGATTTCGAGTTTGATTCGGGTTTCGGGTTTCGGGTTTCGAGTTCACGCTATTTCGCGTTGTCCGGGTCATTGCGGTCCACCTCCGACAGAAGGTCGCGGACGGTCTGGTTGTCTCGCATATGCTGGGCGCTTTTGAGGAAGGCGCGGGCTTCGGTCCACTGGCGGGCCTCGATGGAGGCACGGGCCTTGGCGATCCATGAATCGAATTCGGTGTCGTTGATGCGCTGGGTGATTTCGTCGGTGGAAATGTTCGTGCCCTTGAGTTTGTCGCGGGCGGCGCGGTAGGCGGTGCCGGCGTCACCGAACAGCGACCGGCTGCGCGCCGCGTCACCCTTGGCCATCAGGCCCCGATAGCTGGTCCGCACGTTCAGTTCGACCTTGGCGCGGTTGGTCTGCGCGTCGGTGGGGTCCAGTTGCAGCGACTCGTCAAGCAGCGAACCGGCCTTGTCCAAATCCCATCGGTTCATCGCCTGCTGCGCTTCGCCGGTCTTCTGGCGGATGACCGCCTGGTTCAGCTTGCCTTGCGTCGCGGTGTCGGGGCCGAGTTTCATCGCGTTCTGGTAAAGGTTGATCGCCGTGGCGTAATCGCCGGCGGTCATCGCGGCGTCGGCGGCCTGGACGTAGGACTGACGATCCACGGTCCGGCCCAAATCCTTCAACGCCGCCTTGGCCGCGTCATTGGGCAGGACGCTGTCGGATTCGACGTATTTTTTCTCCGCGTCCTTGAGCCGGCTCTGGCGTTCCAGGTCACGGCCCTCGGCGAACGCGAGTTGGCTTCGCAACGCGGTCATCTTGTCGGCCAGTTCCCGCGAGGGGCGAGCGTTGGTCGCCTTTCGGTACAGGCCGATCGCCTTGGCCAGATCGCCGGCGTCCTCGGCGGCGCGGGCGGCGGTCATCGTCTTCTGATAGTCGATTCCAGATTCAACGCGCGTACCCGGTCGCGCAGTTCGCTGGTGTTGAAATGGGCCTGCGCATCGGTGAGTACGGTCAGCGCCTTGTCGAGTTGCCCGTCGGCTTCGAGTTGTTTGGCCTGCGCCAGGACGTGATCGACCTGGGCGCGATCGGCCTGGTCTTCGATGCGCGCGGCCAGTTCGGTCAGCAGTCTGTCTTCGGTGTCGGAGCGGCGGGTCTGGGTTTCCTTGAGCAGGCGGACTTTCATGCGGGCGGAATTGAAATCGCCGGCGGCGATCAGGTCGAGCACACTCTGGGCGGGACGGCTGAACGATTCGCTGCTTTGCGCTTCTTCGCGGAGTTTTTTGATGCTGTCGAGGTTGATGCCGCCGACCGATTCGGCCTTGTCAAGCACGTCCCGCGCCTGGGTGAAAGTTTCGGCGGCCCGACCGAACTGGAACGCCTTGTTGAACTCGTCGCCTTTGGCCAGAAGCAGCTTCGCTTCACAGACCAGCGCGCGGGAACGACTGGGCGCGCCCAGCTGCGTATCGCCGGGCCACTGATCGGCCAGCCCCCGGAAGATTTGTTCCGCGTCGGCGTATTTCTCGGCTTTGTAGAGGTTCTCGCCTTGCTTGAATTGTTCCATGCCGATGCGGTGGGCGTCGGCGGCGAGCCGCGATTGGTGATACGAGCCGTAGCCGAACCATGCGCCCAGCAGCAGCAATTGCACGCCGAGCACGGCGGCGAGAATCAGCGGCAGGCGTGACTTTTTCGGCAGGGGGGCGGTGGGGTCGGCGCCCCCGGAAAGGGAACCCGAGGCGGCGCTTCGCTCCGCCTCGGCCTGCGGCGCGGGTGCGGTGGGTTGTGGTCGTTGGCCGGTGAACCGACGATTCATCACCTCGATCAGCGCGGCGGCGCTGGGGATGCGTTGCGAGACATCCTTGGCCATGAGTCGCGCGATCAGTTCGGACAGTTCGGGCGGAACGTGCGAGTTGAGTTTGTCCAGCGGCGGGGCGAGCAGCCGCGGGTTGGTGTGCCACTTCATCCAGCGAAGGGCCTGGTTGCGCTGATCGCGCATGACGGTTTTGAAGGTTTCCTCGAAGACGGGCCGGCCGGCGAGCATTTCGTAGGCGATCATGCCGAGGGAATACAAGTCGGCACGCGCATCGGCGGGTTGGCCGGTGAACAGTTCGGGGGCCATGTAGCGGGCGGTGCCGAGCGTGAGGACGTCTTGCTCGTCGGCGACGGCGGCGAGACCGAAGTCACAGATTTTCACGCCGCCCTCGCGTGGCAGCAGGATGTTGGAGGGTTTGAGATCGCGGTGGAGGATGCCGGCCCCGTGAACGGCGACGAGGGCGACGGCGATCTGATGGATGATGCCCAGGGCCTGTTTGGGGGCCATCGGACCTTCGAGTTTGGCCAGGACGGTGTCGAGGGACGAGCCGTCCACGTATTCCATGACGATGAACAGGCCGCGGGGGTCTTCGATGAAGTCGATGATCTGGACGAGGTTTTTATGACTGGTGGAGACGCGCTTCTGGAGATCGGCTTCCTTGCGGAAGCGTTCACGCATGGTTTCATCGGCCGGCGCGCCGCCCCCGGAAGTGGAGGCGATCTGCTTGATGGCGACGTGGCGGTTGAGCAGTTTGTCGAAGCCCTTCCAGACCAGGGACATTCCGCCGGCGGCCAGGGGATTGCCGACGTCGAAGTAGCCGACCTTGTCGCCGGGGTTGAGCGCGGGAGCGATGGATTGTGTCGGATCGTAGGTCATGGGGAGCAGTTTACCTTACGCCGGTGGGGGAATCGGAATGACGAATGACGAAACTCGAATGACGAATCGAGTTCCAAATTCCAATGTTCAAAAGAGGCGAAGCGTTCGTTGGATTGGAATTTGGAAATTGGGATTTCATTCGTCATTCGCATTTCGTCATTCGTCATTCGTCATTCGCATTACGGGGTTATCCGCGGGATGGTGGGTGTTGGGGGCATGGCGTCGGTGATGCCTTCGTTGGAGAGGGTGTATCGGGCGGTCATGAGGCGGTAGCGTCCGCCCCCGCCCCCGCCCCCGGAAGTGGAGGCGTTGTTGCCGTCGGCGAAAATGGCGCTGATGTAGGGAACGGAAAGATTCAGGCGATGGGCGACCATGACGGTGATGGGATCGCGGGGTTGGAACTTGTGGGCCGCGCCGCCGTTGACGGGGATGAAGGTGACGTCCGGGCCGCTGACCTGCGGGGTCATGACGGTGATGGTGGTGTTGTCGAGCGCGAAGCGGAGTCGATCCGCGGCCAGGGAGTTGATCCACGGGGGCTGATTGACGGAGTAGGCGGAATAGAACGACGCCAGGCCGCTGACGTAAGCGGCGGTGCTGATGTTGCTGGAAGAGGATGTTTGGCGACCGGCCACCGGAACCAACGCGAATGCGGCGGCGTGCTGGATGGCGTCGTATTTGGTTCGGCCGGGAGTGGCGGTGAACTGGTTGGCCGGGTCATCGGCGTATTCGGCGGGGATTTGAACGATGGCGGCGCGTGTGGCGGCGAAGGCGGCATAGTTGACGAAGAGATTGCCCGCCATGAGGAAGACGGTCTGCGTCATGGCCATGACCATGAAGCCGAGAATGGGCAGAACGAGGGCGAACTCGATGGTGGCGGTGCCGGAGTCGTCAAGGAGGATGTTCGATGTGCGATGTTCGATGTGCGATGTGACATGCAGACGGCGCAGTGCGATTAGGGCGATGAGCGTGCCCAAAGCGCATGCGAATGTGATGCCGGCCCATGTGAGCATCGAAGCGTTCAAGAGGTGGGGGGACATGGGAACCTCCGAGGAATTTGGATCGTCAATCGACGCGGACGATCCGCACATCGCACATTGCAGATCGAACATCGCACATTCTTCACCGCCATCCCGCCGCCCAGGGCGTGGGGAGTTTGAGCAAGACTTCGGCGGCGGCGAGCAGCCCGCCGATCATCAGCGCGACGGCGAAGGGAATACGCGGACTTTTATCGTCCCGTAAATCGGGTTTGACGCGGGCACCGAGCATCAGCATCGCTCCGAAGATGCGCAGAAAGGTCTGCTTCACCAGTCGCCGGCGGATCATCACGATGACGGCCAGGATCGCCGCGACCACCATAGCATAGACGGCGGTGCTGGCGACAAT
>JBAYVY010000082.1:0-11487 GCA_041674345.1 Phycisphaeraceae bacterium
CAATCCTGTTCGGCACGGTTTTCGCGCCCTGGACTTACGTCATTTTAAGTGTTTTGATGAACCGGCTGTTCCGCGAAATCAGGATAAAAACGCCTGCCGCAAGGTGCGTGCCGAACAGGATTGTACCTGTCCCGCTTTCTTGCCTGGTTATATCGGCATGGAACAGTCTGGTCCAACAACTGGCTTGCGTGTTCACCGCGCCGACCGCCGAAGTCTGGCGGCAACTGGCGCTGGGCTGGGTTCTGCACCGCGGACCGGCGACCGTCACCGGCATGATCCGCGTCGTTCCCGGACATGCTCGCGGCGTTGCGTGGCGTTTTGTGGCATCATCGAATCCTACCGCAAGGAAACTTATGCAACTCGATGTTGCGGCGACAAATTCACAAGTTTTGGCCCGCCGCAGAATACGCCCTCTGCGCCGCCGCATAATTGGCTAAAGGGCATGATGACTCTTTCAATGTGGGAAAAACATGCGTGATGCCCGTCCGCATGTCGGCGGCAACCCAGGCCGCGACCGCTCAATACGCGCCGTATTCCAACGCCGCGTCGATGTACGCGAAATAGTTGGCCTCGGTCCGCGCGGCCAGCGGGATATTGATCGGCGCGGCGGTGGGCATGATGACAAACCCGCCGCCCGCCTTGGCCTGATCCATGATCCGACGGACCTCATCGCGCACCTGCCCCGGCGTGCCGTGTTCCAGCAGTTTCAACTCGATGTTGCCGAACACGCTGACGCCCCGTTCGGCGCAGCGGCGTTTGACCTGATCCAACTCCAGGTCGCCGTCCGGCGGCGGCTCACAGGGGTCGATGCCGTCCGGTTCGGTGTCGAGGATCATGTCCAACACCCGGGCGATTTTGCCGTGACAGTGCAAACGCACCTTCCCCCCGGCATCATGAATCATCCGCGTCATCGTCGTCAGATGCGGCAGCATGAATCGCCTGAACATCTCCGGCGGCAGATAGGGCGGCGTGAAATACTCCGGCCCGCAGATGCGATACAAATCAACCACGCCCGCCTTCAGTCGCCGCCTCAGATTCTCCATCACGCGCTCGGCGATCTGATCCACGGTTCGGGCGAAATGTTCGGTTTCCGAGAACGCCCAGACGGTGAACTCCTCGAACTTCATCAGGTCCGCCGCCAGGTAGGCCGGATCGCTGATGCTCTCCATGACGATGCCGCGTTCGCCCACTTCGCTTTTGATCCGCGCCAGATCGGAATAATCGAACGTGAAGGGCTGATACGGAATGCTCATCGCCCTGTCCACATCCTCGACGCTTTTGCACAGATGTTCGATGTGCCAGGTCGTGTGGACATGATCGTACACCTCGTTGACGGTTCGCAGATCGCCCAGCGGCGTGTGGATGATCCGCGTGGTGCGGGTCAGATCGCCGAGGCGTTCGACCGTCTGGTCCACCGGCGTGGGATGGGCGGATTGTCCTTCCCGCTCGTTGATGGCCGGACCCCACATGGCGATGCAGTCGGTGTCGGCGCGGATGCGGTCCATCAGTCGCCGATAGCTGGGGTCACGGTTCTCCCACGCATGGCTGTCATGGCCGACCAGTTCGTAGGTGCTGATCGGCACACGGTCGGCCGTCCAGCACGCCAAAGCCGTCAGCAACCGCCGGCGACTGGTCCACGGGTCCGACGACACGCCGCCTTCGTCGCTTTGGGGCGCACCTTTGGAAAGTTGGATCATGGCGATCGATACTCCTTGTCACGAAACATCGTGGTTTGCGGCCCGATGGATGACTCGGCATCAGACAGCGGCCTGCTGTGCGGCGAACAAATGCGGGAACGACAGTCGCACCTGCTTTTGCCTGGCCGGGTCGGCGCTGCGCGGCGTCAGGCCCTGATAGGCATAGCGAGCGTGGGTCACCGGGTAAGTGTCCGGCCCGGCCCAGATGCCGATGACGTTGCGCCGGGGATTTTCCGAACGATTCGCCCCTCCGCCGTGGATGATGTTCACATGGAACAGCACCGCCGATCCCGCCGGACAAGTCACCGTCACACGCGGCACATCGGGCAGGTCTTTGTCAGGAATGTCGCTGTCGGTTCGCTTGACCTGCTCATGCGGGATGCGGTGTGTACCCGGCAACACGACCGTCGCGCCGTTCTGCTCGGTCATGTCGTCGAGACAGAGAATCGCCGTGATCAGATTGGGGCTGGAATGCTGGAGATAGGGCAGGTCGCGGTGCCAGCAGAACTTGCTGCTGACCTTCGGGGCCTTGATGATGCACTTGTAGTTGTGGAAGTGGAACTCGGTGGTTCCGAAGATCGTCTCCAGCACATCCAGCAGCGGGTTGTAGAGAATCAGGTCGGAGAACGCCGGCGAGAACAGCGGCAACTCCATGATGTTCCGCAGGGCGTTGCCGACCTGCGCCGAGGTCAGTTCGTTGTAGTGCGGGTTCCTGGCCACGTAATCGCGCTCGAAGTCCAGAAAATGCTTCAGGCGGGGCGGCTGGTCGTCGGGGGCCGCGGTGATCTTCTCGACTTCCCGGCGCAGCGTCGCCAGGGTGTCGCCGTCCAGGCAGTCCTTGACGACCAGATAGCCGTCGCGCTCGTAATCGGCCTGCCAACGCTGGGGTTCATGCTTCATGGTGCGGGGCGCCTTTCTGGGAATATCATCATCGGGTGAATGAACTATAATGCGGCTAAACACTGGCGTATTTAGCTGATTTACAGGATTGTTTCGCAATTTTCATCACAGATCTGAGGCGATATGGACTATCCAAACGTCGGACCTTGCGCGGTGCGGGCGGTGTTGCTCGTCGAGCGGTTCGTTCGCCGAAAACCCGGCTTCCGTTTCGTCGCCCACTCCCTGCCGGGGCATCTGATCCAATGCACCGTTCGCGGAACCACCGAACACGATGTCAACGGTCGTCAGTACGTGCTGGGTTCCGGCGACGTGATCTGGTATCACGAGAATGAATTGGTCAGGGGGCGCGTGTGCGAAGCGCCGTGGATTTTTTACAGTGTGAATTTCATCGCGCCGGCGCTGGACCCTCCGCCGTTCGAGGCGCGGGTGCAGCATGTGGATGCCGCGGTCGTGGAAAAGTTCGGACGATTGCTGGACACCTGGCGAAATCTGAAAGTTCCGCCGGCGCTGCGCGAATGGCGGGTGCAGGGTTGTCTGCTCGATCTGATCGCGCATCTGTACCGGCCCCGGCATTTGCCGGTTCAGATGACGCCCGCCGCGCGCTTGTGGTGGGAGATCGAAACCATCGTCCGCCGCGACCTGACGCAACACTACACGTTGCCGCGGCTGGAGCGGATCAGCGGCAGCAGCCAGGCGACGATCGCGCGTTCCTGTGACCAGGCCGTCGGCGTGCCGCCGATCAGGCGGATCAAGCAGGTCCGCATGAGCATGGCGCGCGGACTGGTGCAACGATCCGACCTGTCATTGAAACAGATCGCCGCCCGCGTGGGGTTCGGCCGGCTGCACGAGTTTTCCCGCGATTACCGCAAATGTTTCGGCCTGCCGCCCTCCGCCGACCGGTCGCACGCGCCGTCGCCGGCCTGATCCGATCCGCGAATCATTCGCTCTTCGCATGAGCATCTTGTCCCCCTCCCCCGCATCCGATTGAAAGACAGACACCATGTCGAAACACACTGTATGTTCCGCCGATCACGGATTCAATGCGATTGAAATGGAAGCGCGCGCCTACGAGCCGCATGTCACCGTCACAGCCGATGCGGCAATTCAACCGTTTGGCGATGGGGGTGCCGAACTGCTCACCGTGCGGGTGCGCAACACGAACAATGCCGCGGCCCATCCGGAGCGCGTTCGCATCCGCATCGACCTGAAAGCGATGGGTGTGAACGTAACGCGCATCCTGGCCGGGAACGGGCGCATGGGCGCGGCGACGGAGCGTCACGATGTTTCCTCCACGCCGTTCGCCGTGACCAGTGAAGCGTTCCTTCTGATGCGCGGTTCGGATTCCCGTTATTTTTTCGCGGGATTTCTCACATGGAAAGTATCACGGGATATTTCCTGTTTCAGGATGACCACCTGGTGATTCATTTTCACGGCGACAACAAACTCATCCCGTCCGGTCAATCCATTCCGCTCGAAACGATTCTGCTGGCACGCGGCGACGACTGGCGGGCGCTGTTGGACCGCCATGCCGACGCCTTGCGGACGACACACGGGATATCCCTCCCGGATCGCCGGTGGAAGGGATGGGGGAGTTGGGATTATTACGCCCACGACATTGCGACGCACAGCATCCAGGCCGGTATGCAGGTGATCGGATCGCTGGGCGTTCCCGTGAATCTGATTCAGATTGATGACGGGTATCAGCGAATGATGGGCGATTGGCTGACGTGGGATGAAAGCAAGTTTCCCCGGGGATTGCCGCGGCTTCTGCACGAAATCGCGGAAGCCGGATACACCCCCGGTATCTGGCCGGCTCCGTTTCTGGCGCACAAGGATTCCCGTCTGGTCGCGGAACATCCCGACTGGTTGTTGAAGACCGATCGCGGCCGGTTTCTGGATGTCGCTTCGCCCAACCTGATCCTGGACTATTCCCGCCGGGATGTTTGCGATTGGATGGCCCACGTGGTTTCGACCATGAAACAGCAATGGGGAGTCGGATATTTCAAACCGGACTTTCTGCTTCATGGACTGACGCCTTGTCGCGGCAGCGCGGATGACGATGCCGGTGGCGATGTTCCACGGCACAGTGTTGTCGCCCAGGCCCTCAAAGCCCGAACCGTTGGACGTGATGGTCGTTGAGACCGTCCACGTCGGTCCGGCTTCCGGGCCGAAACGCGGTTCCTTGCCTTCCAGATTCATGGAGGGCGCGACGGGCAGGTCGTGGAACGCGAACGTCGGCTTGGACTCGAAATAACATGCCGAGGATGCGGTCGCAGATGCTTTCATAATGCCCGCGGCGCGGGCCGGGGTTACTTCCGGGGGTGGGGTCCATCGCCCAACGCAGATACCGTCCCAGCGGCCATGCCAGCGCGAGGGTCAACAGAATCACGAAGATGGGAAATGTTGATGCGAGCATGATGGATGTCCTTGTCAGGCGTTCCTTTCCGGGGGCGGGGGTCAGAATCGTTCAGGCCGAATCATGGCGTAGCCCAGATAGATGAAGCACAACGCCGTGACGATGATGATGAAGATGTTCATGGCCATTTCCTTTTACAGATGTTCACAGGCCCAGGTGAAGGCCCACATCAGGGCGAAACACGCCAGGCCCAATAGGAGCATTCCAATCCACATGGCGGATTCCTTTCAGGAGAATCACCAGGCCGGGACACCGCACTCGGCCACACGTGTCAGTCAACCACACCCGGCGTCAAATTGCTCTCAAGGCCCCGGCCCAACGTGTCAAGATTTCATCAAGATTGAAGTTCCTGCGGGACGTGATGCACGTGATCGTGTCGCGCGGCCAGTCGGTCAAGTTGATCGGCAAGGTCAGCGCCGCCCTTGCCGAACCCTACCGGCAATTGCGGGGCCGACCGACCCGGCGACACGCCGCCTAGGGTCGGCGATTGCTGGAGGCGCTCCGCCGGTTGTTCGACACCATCCATCGCCGGGATCGCTTGTCGCCGACGCTTCAGCGAACTGATCGCAGATATGAAAGGAAGCGGTTTAAACGCTGCAAAGTGGCGATTGGATCGACTTGCTCAGTCGCCCCTTCGACAACCTGAACCAGATCGCTTATTCGTCTGAAGCTCGTTGCGAGTGATTTTGCGAAGTTTCGGATGCGTCGGTCGGCTGTTGCGAAGTTGGCAGCCACTGCTGGAGCAGTTGAGCCAGACCGGTCAATAGTTGCGGATCGGGCAGCGGGAGTTTGAGGCAGGGTTGGCCGGTGGTCTCGTCGCGGGCGATGAGATGTTGCAAGGGTGAGCGGGCGGGTTGTTGGCCGGCGGATTGCGGTGCGGACGAAGCCATCGCCTGTGCCAGCGGTGAGATGAACGCGGCGGCCGCGGCGGCGAATTGAGACCAGGCCTGTTGCAGCGGATCGGCTTGCGGCGCGGGTGCGGCCACGAATTCCTTCGCGCCAGCTTCGCTCGAATCTTCCGGGGGCGGGGTTTCCGCGGGCATGGCCGGGGTGATGGTGGTGGTGGCTTTTTCGACCGACTGCATGAAACGGTTGAGTTTGGTGCCGCCGAGGAATACTTCGCCGGCCCCACCGTCGAGTACGCCGGCGAACATCGACTGCTTGAACCCGATGATGTTGAGCATGCCTTCCTCAATCGTGCCGCGCGCGATCAGATGCACGACGCGCACCGGCATCTTCTGGCCCAGGCGATGCACCCGGCCGATGCGCTGTTCCAGCACCGCGGGATTCCACGGCTGATCCATGATGACCACCGCGCCGGCGTGTTGGAGGTTCAGCCCCACACCGCCGGCGTCGGTCGAAAGGAACAACCGGCAATCATCATCTTCGCGGAATCGCTGAATCAGGTCTTTGCGTTTCGTTCCCGGCACGCCGCCGTGAAACATCACGTGGCCCCAGTTACGCCGCCCGCAGCGGCGGGTCAGCAGTTCGTGCGTGCCCACCCATTGGCTGAACACCACAATCTTCGCATCGCGCTCTTCCAGCAGGTCCGACAGCGTGGCCTCGGCTTCGTCGATTTTCGCGCCGTGGTCGCTCTGGTGATCGCACAGGTACGTGCTGTTGCACGACATCCGCATGTATTGAAGCGCGACCATCAATCGGCGCTGGTCGGCGTCGCCGAGAAAATGGTATCGCCGCCACTTGGCGACCAGCCGCGCCACGATCTCGCGGTTCTCATCATGCACCGCCTGCTGCTGCGGCGTCATCGGCACGAACAACTGCTTGTCCAACCGTTGCGGCAATTCGCTCAACACCTGCTTCTTCGTGCGCCGAATCAGAATCGGCTCCAGCGTCTTGCCGATTCGGTCCAAATGCTTGTACCCGATCACGCGACCGGCTTCATCCACCTGCTGATGCTCGGCCAGAAACCCAAACATCGACCCCAGACGGTGACGATCCACGAACTCGACAATCGAATACAACTCCTCCAATCGATTCTCCAGCGGTGTGCCCGTCAGCACGATCGCATGAGGCGAGTCAATCTGCTTCACCGTCATCGCCGCCCGCGTCTTCCAATTCTTGATTCGCTGCGCTTCGTCCAGAATCACCAAATCCGGCGACCATTGCGCAATCGCCTCCAAATCCCGGTGAATCACGTCATAGTTGACGATCTTATAAAACCCGTCGTCAGCGAACGCCTGCTTGCGGACGTGCAAAGGCCCCTCGATGACCCGCACGTCGCCGTCGGCGCGCGACGTGAACTTGCCGATCTCATGCGCCCATTGATGCTTCAGCGAGGTCGGGCAGATGATGAGTACGCGCTGCACACCGCCGTATTGCCCCAGCAATTCCGCGGCGGCGATGGCCTGGATCGTCTTGCCCAGCCCCATCTCGTCGGCGATCAGCGCCCGGCCGGCTCGTGCGGCGAACAACGCGCCCTGCTTCTGATACGGATACAACTTCACACGCAGCAGTTTCGCCGTCGCCGCATCGGTCAGGCCGTGCGGAAACGCCTTGTCCAGCCGCTGCCGTAGCGAATCCCGATCGCGCACACGTGCGATCATCTCCATCGCATCGTCGCTGACCCGCAGGTCATGACCGGCGGCCCTGATCGCGGCGATCACCCCCGGAAGCTGGGCGTAGCCGCGATCTGTCAGTACGCAATGTTCATCGAAACACGCAGCCATCGACTTGGCGACATCGGGCGGACAATCATCGCCGGCGCGGAAGATCACCTGTCGTCGGCTGGCGTAACGCACGAACACTTCCGCATATGGCACCCGCCAGGGTTCGCGTAACACGGCCCGCGTGTCCCGCCGTCGTTCCAGTTTGCCCAGCACAAACTCGATGTGTTTGCACGTACCCAGCGTGTTCACCGCGAAGTCCGGGCAGGTGCAGCAATGGTCCGCCTGGCTATCGTTCGCATCCTTCCGGGGGCGGGGGCGAAGTGTGACCTGGTACGTGCGTTGCGGCGTGGGATTGGTGACAGCGAAGGTGGAGAAAACCGGATGATCGCCGAGGTTTTCCAGCCGATACGCCTGCGACCGCCCGAACTCGCGCCGCAGCGCATGCTGCCACTGCTCCAGCGACATACCCTCCGGCCGGCGCTGACGCGACAACGTCATTTTCTTTTTCTGGCGCCCCTTGGCGGAGCCGGACTTGCGGTTGGTGTGGGATCGGGTAGCCATCGTTCGCCTCCTGCTGGATGATGGTTTGCGGGATTATACCGAATCTGGCCGGGACGGTTGCAGTCATGCGCTTGTCATGGTGGCTACGCGTTGGGTTGGCAGATTCAAGCGGATGGCACTGCTAACATCAAGTCCCGATCTCATCGGTGACTTGTATGCGGTGATGCAAAATTCCATCTGAAATTCCCACACACAATGATCTAACTCGCCAACATCCTCTATGGATGGATGATTACTCATCCATATTATTCGCGGAGCTTTACGATCTATGTGTGCTTAGGAATCATGCCGCAAATCGTTGTTCCGATGTTGTTCCATATTCCTCTTGACATTCGGCAACCATGAGTTACAATTCGCAAAACGGAACAACGATGGAACAACGTTTCAAAATATGAAAGGCTCCGATATGACCGAACAGCAAAACAAAGCAACGTTGAGCAAAGGTAGATCAAGTTGGTGTGTAATTTTTCGCCACCCCATCTGTAAAGCTGCTGACGGAAAGCAGAAACTACGGGTCCGCAGAGGTCTTGGTACCCGAGACGAAAGTGAGGCCATTCGTCTCGTAGATCAACTAAACAAAATCCTTGCGGACGAAACAAACTGGAACCCCATGGCGCGTAGTAGGTCGGAAGCGATATTCGACAAGCGAGTGGTCGCCGCCTTCTACGATCACCTTGAACCTGAACGACGGGACAATTGGGCCGAGCGCGAATTAGTCTTGCCGCTACCCACGGACAAGGAGGGGTACGCCAAGGTCCAGTTTGTCGGTACGACAGGATCAGGGAAAACAACTATTGTTCGCCAGTTACTTGGAACCGATCCTTCGACCGAGCGTTTTCCCTCCACTTCGGCAGCAAAAACCACCATCTGTGACTTAGAGATCATCCTAGCTGAGGGGGACTTCAAGGCAGTCGTATCATTCATCCCTCGCGACCAAGTCCGGCAGTATGTGAGTGAATGCGTGGTGGCCGCAGTCACAGCACATCTTGATGGAAGCCAACCAAATGAAGTCGCTCGACGTTTTATGGAACACAGCGAACAACGGTTTCGTCTTAGTTATCTTCTAGGTTCGTTGATAAGACCGAAAGATATTGATGGCGATAGTTTAATTGATGAAGATGAGGACAACGAACTCTGGTCGGAGGATGCTGAAGTATCGGCAGCGGATCGGGGAGCTTTTACTGAGCGACTCCATGAATTTCTTCAGCAGATCAGTGCATTGGCTAAGCAGTTGAGGTCTCAAGTTGCGAAAGCCGCCTACGATCTTGGGATTGAACTAGAAAAAGCCAGCAACCAAGACCGAGAATTGCTTCAGGAACTGGTCGAAGAACAGCTACTCAAAACCGAAGATTTTCATGCCATCGTTGATGCGGTGCTGGATGAAATTGATACTCGCTTTGATTTCGTTCGTGCTGGCGAGTTCACCCGAGGCCGTGATGGATGGCCTTCCTTTTGGACTTTCACAACGAACAATCGTGCGGATTTTCTCGGCGCAATAAACCGTTTCTCTAGTAATTATGCGCCGCATTTCGGCCGCCTACTGACTCCCGTCGTAGAAGGCATTCGCGTCACTGGTCCGTTTGAACCCACATGGGGATCTGGCGGAATTCCAAAGCTGGTGCTGCTAGACGGGCAGGGCATCGGACATACAGCAGATTCCACGTCGAGCATCTCCACCGGAATCACCCGCCGTTTTCAGATCGCGGATGCCATTCTCCTAGTGGACAATGCCGCACAGCCCATGCAAGCCGCTCCAGTGGCGGTCCTTTCAACGCTCGTTGCAAGCGGTAACGCATCAAAGCTTGTGGTGTGTTTTACCCATTTTGATGAAGTCAAAGGTGACAATCTCGTTGGCGCAGATGCCAAGAAAGACCACGTAATCGGTTCTTTCTACAATGCAGCACAGGCAATCGGTAAGCAATGTGGCAGAGAAGCAGAACACGCCCTAAAACGACTAATTTCAGATCGACTCGTCTTTCTGTCAAAGATTCAGTCGCCGCTTTCTAGTGGAGCGAAATTTACTCGTAATGAGTTCGACCGCCTGTTAAACACTGTCGCATCATCAATCATTCCCCCAACTCCTGTGCAATATCAGCCGGTTTACGACGTGGCCAATCTTGTATTGGCGATTCAGAAAGCAACCGAAGCGTTCCACGATCGATGGAAGGGAACGCTCGGTATGGGATCACGATCGGGTGTAGCGCCGGAACACTGGACCAGAGTGAAAGCATTAACCCGGCGACTCGGCGTGCTTCGTATTGATGAGTACGACGGGCTACGTCCCATTGCTGATTTGATACATTTATTGCAGGATCAGATTAGTTCCTTCTTGTCCGAACCGCTCCAGTGGGAGCCGTCCGTCCCTCCGGATAGCAAAGAAGCTGAAAAGATTCAGGCAATCGATGCGATCCGGCAGGAAGTATTCAAGCGGCTTCATGATCTTTCAACCCGTCGCCTATTGGATGAACGAATCAGCGGATGGGCTGAAGCTTATGATCGCAAAGGAACTGGATCGACACGATTACGTGCTCGTGACATCATGGGCCTATACGAAACAGCAGCACCGATCCCAAACGAAACGCCTGGACCAGATGCAAACGAGTTCCTTTTTGAGGTTCGAGAATTGGTGGCTGAATCAGTCGAACATGCCAACGGCATTGTAAAAAGTTGGACTCGCGCCGAAGTAATGTAGCCAAGGCACGAATTGCGATCGAACTGGACGGCTCGCAACATCTGGCCGATGCCGACGCCTATCGGCGGGACCGGCGCAAAGACGCCATGCTTCAGGAGAACAATTATCTCGTGCTGCGATTCCTCGCCGAGGATGCGGGCAAGCGACTCGACGATGTGCTGGATACCATCCTCCGTGCGCTGGTGCGTCAGAAATGAAAAGGCCGCCGGGAAACGGTTGTCCTTCGGCGGCCTTTAAAGCGGGTGATGGGATTCGAACCCACGACATTCACGTTGGCAACGTGACGCTCTACCACTGAGCTACACCCGCAAAGATGCGTTTTTTAATCTATTTGTTTCCAGCTATTTGCGGCGCTCGTTTTTCATCCATTTTGAATTTTGGACACTTCTGCCATTCCTGATACATTGGCTACCATCAAGAGGGTTGACAATCATAATCGGAGATTCTACCTGTGGCAAGGGGGGCGATTGCTGTGTAGGAACTCAGATAGAAATGTCCCCATCGGACTCAGGTAGAAGTGTCCCCATATGGAGACACTTCGAATGAATCTCAAGGAACGGGACCGGCTGGGGATGCTCAGCCGCGTCAGGGACG
>JBAYVY010000083.1:0-11420 GCA_041674345.1 Phycisphaeraceae bacterium
GGGTTGCTGGCGCTGGCCGGGCCGGTGTTGCTGGCACGTCGCCGCCGCGATCGCTGAACGAGCGGTTGGTGATGGATTGGATTTTGTGAAACCCCGCCGTCATCGGACGACGGGGTTTTTTGTTGCGATGGCGGGTGGGGGGGATGCTGACAGCGGGAGTTTGGGATAACAGACTGTTTCAAAAGCCGGCGGCATACCTGCCGCCGGCCCCCGGAAGTCGAACGCGGCGCGCCGTCATTCTTCCGGGGGGCAGCCGGGACCAAGTATGGTCCCGGCTGCCTTATTCCGAACCGAGGTTTCAAGGATTCGGGTTCGGCTTGAGATGGACAAGTGAAGAACATTCACTTGCCATCGGTTCCATTTTGTTTTCGTCGAAAACCGAGTTGTCATTGGAGCGATATTGTTCGGTAAATACCGATGGAAAATGCGCGATTCACGACTCCCCGCCCGCTGAAGCGGGCGGGCCGAGGGGGTACGCCACATTGCCCATCGCCCATTGCACATCCCCATTGCCTATCTGAAATCGGGTTTCAGGGGATGGGTCTGGTGAGGGGTGGGTTATAATCGGGGGATGAAGCCGCGTATTGTCGAGGGTGATTTGCTGGAGCAGGAGGTGGAGGTGATCGTCAATGCGTGGAACCGGAATGTGATCCCGTGGTGGTTGTTGTGGCCTGGGGGGGGGTTTCGCGTGCGATCAGGAAGCGTGGGGGGAGCGGGCCGCTGCGGGAGGTGGCGAAACATGGGCCGATCGCGTTGGGCGGGGCGGTGCTGACGGGGGCGGGGCGGCTGCCATACCAGGGGATCATTCACGTGGCGGGGATCAATTTGTGGTGGTTCGCCACGGAGCGTTCAATTCGCGGATCGGTGCGGAGCGCGATGCGGATTGTCGGGGAGCGGGGTTTCCAATCGGTGGCATTTCCGATCATCGGATCGGGATCGGGGCAGCGGAGTCGAGAGGCGGCGTTGAAGATGATGCTGGACGAGTTGGCGGGGATTGAGACGGAGGCGGAGGTTCGGATCGTGCGGTACGTGAGGGGGGATGCTATACCATCCGCGTCTAAGAGTTGACTCAACGGATGCGGAATGTTCAATGTGCGATGTGCGATGTGCGATGTGCAATGTGAAGACGCCGGGTCTCATCTGCTGACATTGAACATCGCACATTGAACATTGCACATCGTACATCCGACATCCGAATAGATTGACCGCGTGAGGTATAAGCCGCGAGCGGCGGAGGAGGCGTGCCGAGGTGGCGGGGGGGTTATTGGCCGCAGCATTTTTTGTATTTTTTGCCGGAGCCGCAGGGGCAGGGGTCGTTGCGACCGACGCGGGGGGCGTCGCGTTCGATGGGCCAGGTGATGTCGGAAGGATCATGGTGCAGAGGCGGGAGGAGGAAGTCGGTGGCGTCGATCTCATCGGGGTCATCGAAGTCATTGAAGTCATCGGAATCATCGGAGTCGTCATCTTCGTCGTCCGGTTGATCGTACCAGTTGGCGAGGAACTTCCATTGGTGGTTGAACCATTTTTCAATGGGCTGGGGTTTGTCGTGGATGGGCGCGTAGTCGGGCATGGGGTGGCCGGCGAGGATGCGTTTGATGTCGTGGAGATGCCCTTCGTGGGGGCGGCGGGTCCAGGAGTCGTAGCGGGCCAGACAGTTTCGCAGCGGCTGCATGAGTGGGCGCATGCGATCGGGGGCGTGGAGGGTGAGAACCCACATGGCGTCTTCGAGATCGTCGGACTCGATGCGATCGCCGTAGTGACCGTCCAGCGTCAGACGGATCAGGCGTTCGGCCAGTTCGGTGATGCGTCGGCGGAGGAGGGGATCGGCGTCGGGCTTGACCTGCGCGAGGATGTTCCAGAGGTAAATCCAGCCGGTGTTGTGGAGCGGGTCGGAGTTGTGATCGGCCAGGTGTTCGATGTGCGTCGCGGCGACTTCGGCGAAATCGGGTAACAGAGTAGGGAAGACTTCGAGCCAGATTTCACACTGGCTGTCATTGTTGTTGTATGCGTCGGTGTCGAGTTTGGCGACGGCCCATTGGGCGATGCGTTGGCGGACAAGGGGCGGGAGGCGTGGGCCGGCGTGGGCGATGACGGCGGGAAGGGTGACGGGTTCAAAAGTTTTGGCGGCGTAAGAAGTGGCGGGATCGGCGAAGAAGGCATCGAGGCGGCGGATGACTTCGTCGATGATTCGCGGATCGGCGACGGCGGCGTTGGCGATGAGCCGCACGGCGTCCAGCGGCGGAGGATCGGATCGTTCGGATAACAGATGCCAGGGCAGGGTGTCCATGCGGGTAGTGTAATGTGAGGGATGCCAAGCGGCGAGGGGCGGCGGAAAAGAACAGGCACGGCGCTGGTGGGGCGTCGTGCCTTGGGGGGAGAGCGATGGGGGAGTCCATGCGGGCTGAAGCCCGCACGCCGACGGGACGCACCGAGGGGAAGGTTATTTTTTGTTGGAAGGTTTGCCGGCGGGCTTGGCGGCTGCGGCGGCGGGAGCGGCGGCGGGTGTCGCGGCGGCGTCGGCTTCACCGGGGGCCTTTTTGACTTTTTTGCCTGTGGCGACCTTGCGGTTGGCGACTTTGGGCAGGCCGAGCGTTTTATCGGCGTCGAAGGCCTTGCGTTTGGTCAGACGGTCGATGCGTTCGGCGCGTGTCAGGACATTGCGGTGCTGGGAGAGGTTTCCGCTGGACTTGAGACTGGAGTCGAGACTCATGGGGTGAAATCCTTGGGGACCGGGGGTCGGGAGCGTGACCTGCTGAAGCAGGTCACGCCTCAGGGTTGATATTTCACGGCGTACAGGTCGGACCAGTCGCTCCATCCGCGATGCTCGGCTTTCCAGCTTCGACCCAGTGAGCGGAGGAGGGATTGGTAATCCTTCGCCTGTGGGGAGGAGGCGGTGTCGAAGCCGCGGAGCGCGACTACTTGAAGCCAATGATTATCGACCGAAAAGACGGCGGCGTCAACCCGGTTGCGTTGGAGGAAGGCGACGGCGCGATCGGCCTCGGCGCGATACCTGGGGGGCATGGTGGCGAGGCAGAAGTAGTTGTAGCCGGGGACGCGGGGGTCGGCCCGGTCACTGGAAGTTGAAGAAGAACCCGGGACGGCGCTCGCCCCCGGAAAAGACTCGCTCTGCCCCGGCTTGGGGGATGGTTCACTTGCGTCGGTGTCGGTGCGGAGGAGGAGGGCGTTGACTTCGGTTTGGCGGAGTTCGTTGAGTTTTTGGGTGGAGCGGGCGTTGGTTTGTTGTTGCGGGGAGCCGGAGCCGCGACCGAGTTCAAAGGTGATGATGATGAGGGCGATGAACAGAACGGCGGCGAAGGCGATGGTCTTGTGCGACAGTCGCAGCCGAACTTCACCCCCGCCCCCGGAAGGTTTGCCCCCGGAACCCCCGGAACCCCCGGAAGTTTTGGAGATGGGCGAGACGGAAGCGGGGGGCGGTTCGGCGGGGCGATGGGACAGGCGAGACGGTTGCTGTGCCGGGGAACGGTCGCGGAGGACTTCAAAGGGAGTTTTGCGTGGGGTGTGCATCGGTGCGTCCTTGCCGGGGGTGTTCCGTTCCGGGGGCCGTAGGGCTGAAGCCCTACGGCCTATGCTAAGGGAGAACTGGGCGGGGTCAAGGGAAAAGTGGGTGTCATCACAACATCATTCGGCTTTCGAGTTTCGGGTTTCCCCCTCTTCCGCTTCGTCGTCGATTGGTTCGGCTTCCGCTTCCTCCGCTTCGATCTCAGGGGATTTGCGGTGCCACAATCTTCCCACCGGGGCGCTCAGGGCGTACACCACGAATCCGCCGGCGATCGACCATTGCGGGATCGTCAGCAACAGCACCAGCGCGATCACCAGCATCGCCAGGTAATTGAACGTCCCCCGCCCCCGGAAGTAACGATTCATCACGTGGGAGTACCGAAGGGTGCTGACCATCGCCAGGGCGACCGCCAGGGTGATGGCGACCATGACCAGTCCGACCCATCGCGCCGTTGCCGCTTTTTCCTGCGCCAGCATGGTCTGGTAGAGCAGCACGAGCGACGCGACGGTGCCGGCCGCGCCGGGGGAGGGCAGGCCCTTGAACGTCATATGAGAGGGTTCGGTCGCGTCGGTGACTTCGACATTGAATCGCGCCAGTCGCAGCGCGCAACAGGCCGCGTAAACACCGGCGATCAGCAGCACGGCGCGGTCGAAATAGCTGTCCCACTTGTCGGAGGCGAAGAAGGGCGCGCCGATGCCGACCAGTTGGATGACCAGGAACGCCGGCGCCACGCCGAACGTCACCATGTCCGCCATGCTGTCCAGTTGCGCCCCGAAGCTGGATGTTTGCCGGGTGAGTCGGGCGACTCGTCCATCCAGCGCGTCGAACACCATGCCGATGAACACCAGCACCGCCGCCATGCTCAGCGGATGCAGGTGGCCGAGCACCCGCAGCGGCTGGCCGTCGAGCAGATCGGATCGGCTGGCGTAAAAAATCGCCGCGAACCCGCACAGCAGATTGCCCAGCGTCATCAGCGCCGGCGCGACGGCCACCGTGTTCAATCGGCGACGCTTTTTGCGTTGACCCGTGGGTGTGTCGTTCATCACATTCATCATACCCATTCGGAAAGTCGGAAGTCGGAAGTAAGAAGAAAGTGGGAAGTGGGAAGGCGGAAGTGGGAAGTAGAAGAAAGTCGGAAGTTGGAAGTCAAGGCGATTGTACGCGTGATCTGAACTTCTGAACTTCTGAACTTCCCACTTCCCACTTTCTTCCTCACTTCGTCACATACACCACCACCACCATCCGCACCATCGCCTGTCCCCGCAAGCCGTTGAGCATCATCGTTCCCAGCAGCGGCACCCCTGAAAGTGGCTCCGCCGATTCCGCGTCCTCCATCTCCATGCCCCCCGCCACCGGACGATCCGCCGCCGGCCCCGCCGTGTTCCGGGCCCGCGCCGCTTCCGACCAGATCAGCCACACCTTCCCCGCTCCGATCACCTGTTTCACACGCATCGACTCAAACACCCGCCCGTCCATCAATCGCTCGCCCGGCGCGCGCACTTCCGCCGATATCTTCGGCACATAATGCTGCGGCACCCAATCCACCAGCGTGTGACCCTCGGTGTCCGCCGCCAGTCGCGCCAACAACTGATACGTGCCCCCCGTCATCTTCACTACCTTCAACTCCCCCTCCCCGTCCGCCGCGCGACCCACGCGCTCCCCCTTGATCCGCGACACCAACACCACCGGCGAATAGTCCCGCATCGGCATGATCCGACTCACACTCACCGACACCGGCTCCGGCAGATTCGCGCGAAACAACCCCAATCGCTCCAGCGGCAATTCCGACACATAAAACCCGCTCATCTTCAACGCCCGCTTCGCCGACTCGTCAATCTCCGCATCCTCCAGCGAACGCAACGCCACGTCCACTTTCCAATCGCCCCGTCGAAACATCAATCGCTCCACCGACAGCCGCGCACGCGGATTGATCGCCGGTTCCCCCGGTGTCTCCACCGGCTTCACCGGCTCCAACCCCTCCCCGTTCGGCCCCAGTTCCGTCACCTTCGGCAAAACGCGCTCGTCGGTCTTGCTCTTCTCCGTGCATGACGATAAACAGCCAACAGCCACAAGCCAACAGCCACAAGCCAACAGCCAACAGCCAACAGGCGAATGAATGTTCTTATGCCTGTTGGCTGTTGGCTGTTGGCTGTTGGCTAAAGTGTCATTCGTCATGGGTCATTCGTCATTTCCCGCTCAGCGCCTTCTCCATCACCTCCAGCCCCCGATCCATCTCCTCATCCGTTATCACCAGCGGCGGCGCCAATCGCAGCACCGTGTTGTGCGTGCAGTTAATCAACAATCCCCGCTCCAAACATTGGCTCACGATCTCATTGCCGCTGGTGAACCACGCGCCCTCGGCCGCCGGGTCCAGTTCCACACCGATGAACAGCCCCTTGCCCCGCACGTCCTTCACCACCGGGTGTTTCTCAGCGAACTTCCGCAGTCGCGCCTTGATCGCCTCCCCCGCCCGCGTCGCGCGCGGCAGCAGCTCGTCCCGCTCGATCACCTCGAACATCCTCGCCGCCACCGCCATCGACACGCAGTTGCCCCCCAGCGTCGTCGCATGAGTCACCCGCCCCATCTTCGTGTTGTCGAACAAGTCCCACACCCGCTCGCCGGCGCATACCACGCCCACCGGCAACCCGCATCCCACCGCCTTGCCCAGCGTCATCACGTCCGGCTTCACGTCCCAATGCTGATGCGCGAAATACTTCCCCGTCCTCCCGCATCCCGTCCAAACCTCATCCAATATCAACAGCATGTCCCGTTCATCGCAAATCTTCCGCAACTTCGCCAGGTACCCCTCGTCCGGCACGTTGATCCCGCCCTCGCCCTGAATCGGCTCGACGATGATCGCTATCGCCGTCTCATCCAGTTCCGCTTCGATCGCCGCGATGTCGTTGAACGCCACGTTGACAAATCCGGGCGGCAGCGGCTCGAATCCCTGCCGCACCGTCACATTGCCCGTCGCGCCCATCGTGGCGAAGGTCCGCCCGTGGAAACTTTGCGTCGCGCTGATGATTTTGAACCGACCGAACTCGCCGGTGCTTTTGCCGCGGTGTTGTTTGCCATACAACCGCGCCAGCTTGATCGCGCCCTCGTTGGCGTCCGCGCCGCTGTGGCAGAAAAACGATTTGCCGCCGAACCCTTTGGTGGAAATCTGTTCGGCCAGAAGCGTCTGCGGTTCGGTGTGCAGCAGGTTGCCGACGTGCCAGACCTTGTTCATCTGCTTCACGCCCGCCGTCACCAGGTCCGGGTGACAGTGGCCCAGTATCCCCGCGCCGAATCCGGCGAACAGGTCCAGGTACTGTTTGCCGTCCCCATCGGTCAGCACGCAGCCGCTCGCTTCGGCGATGGCGATCGGATACCGCGAAAAATTATGCGTCATGTATTGGTCATGCCGCTCGATGATCTGCTGTGTCGTGGCCAACGTACCGCTCCTTGTTGCCTCCGGGACTACTTCCAGGGGGCGAAGGAATTATCGTATCACGTTGAGGCGAGGGGGCAATGGGTAAGGAGTTTGACGATATAATCCCGCATGTTACCGAAAACGTACTGGCCTATTCGCATCCGGGCCGTTATTCTCGCCCGGCCACGATCTTCGATGAGTTTGGAGAACGTCAGCAATGATTTGCCAACCCAAGGCAATAAAAAAGAATCAAGATCAGGCGTGGTTCACGACTCGCTCACTTGTCCCGCACTTCGTTTGCGGAGATGCCGGGGATGTTCTCTCGCAATTTCCCGACGAGTCGATTGATCTATGCATGACTTCGCCTCCGTATTGGGGCCACCGCCTGTACAGCCACGGTGGTGTTGGTCTTGAGGAATCACCTCAACGCTATATCAGCAATTTGGTCGCAATCTTCAAAGAGGTCCGTCGTGTTTTGAAAAGCACGGGTTCTTTTTGGTTGAACATTGGAGATTCGTATTCAAACAAGCAATTGGTGGGTATTCCTTGGCGGGTCGCCATCGCATTGATGGATCAGCAAAATTGGATCATGCGGAACAGCGTGATATGGAACAAAGTCAAGGGAGGCCCCGATACGGCGAAGGACCGTTTACGCAATGTTCACGAATTGGTGTTTCACTTTGTGAAAACACCCCAAGGATACTTCTATGATGCGGATGCGATCCGAAGTTCCCCCAAAAAGACAAAAGTCATCAATGGTTCAATCGTCTCCGCGACTGGCGTAAGCGGCATCCGATACAAACGGCAGATTGAACTATCAACCCATTTGTCCGATGAGGAAAAACGCAACGCAATGACATCTCTCAATCAGATGCTGTGTGACATTCAGGATGGAAAAATCGCCGATTTCAGAATGATCATCCGCGGGCAGCAACGCACAACGCATTCCAATTCTGAAAAAGTATCGGGAAGAGCGCGGGAGATACAGGAAAAAGGATTCTACTTCCTTCGCTATCATCCGAATGGAAGCAAGCCCGGCGACGTATGGGACATACTGCCCGAGGACACCCAAAAACGCGGCGAACATTTCGCGCCCTACCCCGAAGATCTATGCAAATTGCCGATTTTGGCCACCTGTCCGAAAGACGGCATCGTACTCGATCCGTTTTGCGGTACAGGCACAACCATGCTGGCAGCCCATAGATTGGGAAGACGCTCGATTGGCATTGATCTCTCGCCGGAATATATCGCAGCCGCACAAGAAAGGTGTGGATTCCTGCTGTGAACAAAGTTCTTGAACTGTTTTGCAAATCAACCGCTTCCCAGTCATCCAAGGATGGTTGGAAGAAGATTATTGACAAGCGACAATGCCTGTTTCTGCATCGCGCTTGTTTGAAAAATCGCAAGAGCAATCCGGATGTGCTGATCGGCACATGTATGGTGTCACACGGAAGGAAAAACCAGCCGGTCATCATCTGCCCCCACCGATTTCTGGAACGCCGGCAAATCTTTCTGGACGCGATTCACCTGTTAACGCTTCACGAGCCGGGAAACGAATTGCACATCGTCCCGGAAATCGCCTTGCCCGGTGGTTCAGTGGATTATTTTCTCGTTTCAGCCAGGAAGAAAAAGGTCAGGGATTTCGTCGGGATTGAATTGCAAACCCTTGATACGACCGGAACTGCCTGGCCTGAACGGCAGCGATTTCTTCATTCCGTTGGCATTCCGGTGAAAAAAACAGAACTCGAATCCCAAGATGGTTTTGGAATGAACTGGAAGATGACCGCCAAGACAATTTTGGTGCAACTTCACCACAAGATTAATACATTCGAGCATCTCAACCACAAACTCGTCCTCGTCATTCAGGATCATCTGCTTGAATACATGAAAGTGAATTTCGACTTCGGACATATGGCAAACCCAGCCCGTCAGGGCGACTCGATGCACATTCATGCCTATTGTCTCGATCAGATTCCGACAAAGGAATACCATATCGAATTGGCACAGCGGCTGAGTACCGATGCCGCGGGCGTTGGTCGCTCTCTTGGATTGCAGGCAAACGCCAGGATTGAGTTGGAAGCAATCCACGCCCAGCTTGAAGCAAAAATCTCCTCAAACACCCTTTTTGAATTCGGTCCAATTCCCAGCGACGATTCCGTATCCATCCGCCACGACTAGACTGGCGATTGTTGCGATCCATCAACCATGCACACCTTCAACCTGCTTTTCCACGCTCCCTATATGCAATACGCCTTCGCCGCCGCCGTCGCGGTCGGCGTCGTCTGCTCGCTGCTCAGCGTCATCGTCGTTCTCAAACGCATGGCGTTCATCGGGCAGGGCGTCAGCCACGCCGGGTTCGGCGGGTTCGGTCTGGCCATGTTCCTCGGCCTCAATCCCGCCGCCACCGATGCCGTCGTCGCCTGCTTCTGTCTCCTCACTTCACTGGGCATCGGCTACCTCGTCCGCCGGCGAAAGGTCGAACCCGATTCCGCCATCGGCATCGTCCTCGTCGCCGGCATGGCCATCGGCGTCGTCCTGCAAAACCTGCGCGTCGCGCTCTACAACGTCCCCTGGTATCGCCACGCATTCGGCTCGCACTACGCCACCGTCTCGTGGGAACAACTGCTCTTCGGTTCCCTCCTCACCGTCGGCCCCGCCGGGATGTGGATGTCCCTCATTCTCGCCGCCGCCGTCATCCTCACCTGCGGCCTGCTCTACAAGGAACTCATGTACTTCGCCTTCGATGAAACCGCCGCCCAGGTTCACGGCATCCGCACCGCCTGGTGCTACTACCTCCTGCTCACCATCCTCGGACTCGTCGTCGTCGTCGCCATGAAACTGGTCGGCTTCATCCTCGTCAGCGCGCTGCTTGTCATTCCGGGGGCCGCCGCGCTCGCCGTCGGTCGCCGCATGAGCGGCACGCTCATCCTCGCCGTCATCATCGGTCTGATCGGCTCGCTCGGCGGGCTGGTCCTCAGCATCGAAGTCGGCCAACTCTCCCCCGGCGCGAGCATCGTCGTGGTCCTGTTCGCCCTGTTTTTGCTCAGTTCATTGGCCGGACGGTTGATGCAGAAGAATTAACCGCAGGCGCAGAGACGCAGAGGGAAAAAAGCAGAACATCAGGACAGCAAAAAAGCAGAACATGTTGTCGGGGAGACCTGGTGTTCTGTTGTTTTGCTTTTCCGCTGTTCTGTTTTCATTCTCTGCGTCTCTGTGCCTCTGCGGTTAATCATCGCTACAATGGCTGGGCTATGGCCGGTGCTTCCTACAACCTGGCGATGGAAACCTCCACCCGTTGCGGCAGTATTGCCGTCGGGTGGGGTGATGAACTGCTCGCATATGAATCGCTTCCGCCGCAGCAGCGGCACACCGTCGAATTGCTGCCGCGCATGGATGCCCTGGC
The DNA here is from genome assembly GCA_041674345.1 of Phycisphaeraceae bacterium. GTDB lineage: Bacteria > Planctomycetota > Phycisphaerae > Phycisphaerales > Zrk34 > JBAYVY01. Next base: position 10,336 of record JBAYVY010000083.1, read on the forward strand.
GCGGCGGTTCGGTTTCACGCCGCGCGATCTGGCGGAGGTGTATGTTTCCATTGGTCCGGGGAGTTTCACGGGTTTGCGCATCGCCGTCACGATGGCCAAAATGTTCGCCCGCGTCACCGGCTGCAAACTCGTCGCCGTGCCGACCCTGGATGTCGTCGTGCGCAACGCAAGCCCGGCCATGCGAGTCTTCGAGCTTGGCCGGGATGAGTTCCCCCCGGAACCGCCCCGGTACGTCGCCGTGATGCTCAACGCCAAACGAGGCCAATGCTTCACCGGCCTCTACCAACGCGACGGCGAGACATGGCGCACCGAACTTGAACCGGCACTGCTCACCCCCGCGCAGGTCTGTGAACGCACCGAGCGCCCGCTCACTGTCATCGGCGATCATCTGCCCGAATACGACTGGCCCGCCGATGTGACGCTCCTCACCGGCGACCGCGCCACGCCTCGCGCCGAGACGCTCTGGCGACTGGCCCGCGCCGCCGCGAAAGCCGGTCGGTATGTCGATCCCTACGCATTGACGCCGCTGTATGTGCGTCTGCCCGAAGCCGAAGAACTCTGGCGAAACCGCGGCTCGGAAGCCGCGGCTAATAAATGAACCCCGAACCCCAGCCCCCAGCCCCTGACCCCTGGACCCCCATGCTCCCCAAAGTCGCCATCGTCGGCCGGCCCAACGTCGGCAAAAGTTCATTGCTCAACCTGCTCGCCGGCCGGCTGATTTCCATTGTCGATCCCACCGCGGGGGTCACGCGAGATCGCATCACCTGCGAACTCGCACTGCCGCCGGCCACCAAGGACGGCCCCGAACGATGGTGCGAAGTCATGGACACCGGCGGGTACGGCGTCTATTCCGACAATGCCGAGTACCACGTCCTCACCGAAGACATCGAACGACAAATCGGCACGGCCCTCGATCAGTGCAACCTCATTCTGTTCATCGTCGATGCACGCACCGGCATCACACCCCTCGATAAAGAAGTCGCGCAACTCATTCGCAAACGCATCAGCAATCGTGTGCCGATTTTGTTGATCGCCAACAAAGTCGATGACATGAAGCACGAAGCCGACGCGGTGGAACTGGCGCA
>JBAYVY010000084.1:0-11417 GCA_041674345.1 Phycisphaeraceae bacterium
CGAGCCTCCAGTCGCCCCAGACGCGCGAGTAGTTCACGCACCAACGCGATCAACTGCGGCTCGCTCAACGATTCGATCTGGTCATCCGTCATCCCCAGCTATATCGGTCAAACCCGCCCTGTTACATTGAAATCCGTGAACGGCTACAACCCCCGAAAGGCAAGACCGCGACCAACGGTCGCGGCTTTGTGTTTAATTCCGGGGGCGGGGGTCACACGCGGCCGTAGATGTATTCCTGGAGGTATTGGATGTGGATTTGGTGATCGACGACGGCGTGTGCGTTGATGTCGCCGATGCTGATGATGCCGAGCATTTTGCCGGTATCGGTGACGACGGGGATATGCCGGATGCGGCGTTGTTTCATGAGGAGCTGGACATCTTCGAGGGGCATCATGGCTTGGCAGCAGACGACCTCGCTGGTCATCACCTGGTCGATGGTGGTGTGCAGCGGATCGCGTTGTACGCCGATGACGCGGCGGAGGACGTCGCGTTCGGTGAAGATGCCGATGACGTTGGCGTCGGCGTCGATGACGACGATCGCGCCGATTTTGTGGTGGTTCATCATCGTGATGGCATCGAAGACGCTGACGTGTTCACGGATGGTGTGGACCAGCGAATCCTTGCGGGCGAGGACGTCCTGAACGATGGCCATGAGACACCTCCAAGTGTTGCGACCGCGTCCGGGGTTGAGGGACGAGATGAGTTGACGCGGCCAAGCTCCCGTTTGACCCGTTGCCTGATGATAGGCGGGGTGGCGGGCCGGAAGCAAGGGGAAATTGCGAGTTTCCCTTTCCCGCCACATTGCGGTATCGTAACGCGCATCGGGTTCACACATCGCACATAGCAGAGGGACACGCATATGGCTGAGCTGACACGGCAACCGGAGCGCTGGGGAACACGCATCGGCGTGATTCTGGCGGTGATGGGCAGCGCGGTGGGATTGGGCAATTTTCTGCGGTTTCCGGGCCTGGCGGCGAAATACGAGGGCGGGGCGTTCATGATCCCCTACTTCATCGCGCTGTTCGTGCTGGGGCTGCCTCTGGCGTGGGGCGAATGGGCGATGGGGCGGTATGGCGGGACGCGCGGGTTCAATTCCACCCCCGGAATCTATCGCGCGATCTGGCCCCGCAAAATCTCGCCCTATCTCGGCGTGCTGGGCATGCTCGTGCCGGTCGGCATCTATATGTATTACATTTACATTGAGGCGTGGTGCCTGGGTTATGCGTGGAACATGCTCACCGGGAAACTGACGCTGGGCGCCGACTGGAAAAACTACGACGCCTTTTTCACGACCTTCGTCGGGGCGGACAAGGACGGCGTGATGTTCCAGGGCGCGAGCACGGCGACGACCTTTCTGCTGATCTGCATCGTACTGAATTTCGTGCTGATTTATCGCGGATTGACCGGGGGCATCGAATGGTTCTGCAAGTGGGCGATGCCCGCGTTGGTGGTGTGCGCGATCATCGTGCTGGCGCGCGTGCTGACGATGCCGGGCATCAGCCACGGACTGGGCTTCATGTGGAACCCGCGCACCGGCGACAAGGGACTGCTCGAAAACCTGGCCAACGGACAGATGTGGCTGGAGGCGACGGGGCAGATTTTCTTTTCGCTGAGCGTGGGGTTCGGCATCATCATCACCTACGCCAGTTACCTGAGGCCCAACGACGACATCGCGCTGTCGTCGCTGACCAGTTGCGCGGGCAATGAGTTTTGCGAAGTGGCGCTGGGCGGAATGATTACCATTCCCGCGGCGTTCATCCTGCTGGGCACGGCGGCGGTGGGGTCGAGTTTCGATCTGGGATTCAAGACGTTGCCGATGGTCTTCGCTTCCATGCCGATGGGACGGACCATCGGCGTACTGTTCTTCTTTCTGTTGTTCCTCGCGGCGATCACCAGCTCGCTGTCGATGTTGCAACCGGCGATCGCGCTGCTGGAAGAGGGACTGGGCCTGAATCGCCGGGCGTCGGTGGCGATGCTCGGCTTCGTCACGCTCATGGGCACCGGCCTGGTCGTCTGGTTCAGCAAGGGATTGCTGGTGCTCGACCAGTTCGATTTCTGGGTCGGCACGTTCTGCATTTATCTGCTGGCGATGTTCCAGACGATCCTGTTCGGATGGATACTCGGCGTGGACCGGGGCATGGAGGAACTGAACCGCGGCGGAGCGATCCGCATTCCCCGCTTCGTCGGCTTCATGCTCAAATACGTCTCGTCCACGTACCTCATTGGCATCTTCGTCATCTGGCTCTACCAACAAATCACCGCCGGGAAGGACAACTATTTCAAGACCGTCGCGCATAACCCCGCGGCGCAACTGGCGGTGGCGTTTCTCGTCATCGTCGCCGTGTTCTTCACGCTGCTGGTCCACCAGTCCGTCCGCCGGTGGAACCGCATCGAAGCGGCCCAACAGGAGGTGATGCTGTGACAGTTCCCTTGCTTTTCACACTCGCGCAAAGCCCCGTTGAATCGGCGAAGGATTTTCACCTGACCCCCGGCGGCTGGACCGTCATGCTGTTGTCCGTCGGGTTCGTCACGATCCTGCTGACGTGGTGCATCGGCAAAGTCGTCACAACGCCCGGTTCGGAAGAACATCTGCACTCGCAATCCGACGCCACGCCGGACATGGACGAACCATGACAACAGAACAGCAAAACAACAGAACATGGCGGAAGCATACATGACGTCATCCCGCATGTTCTGCTTTTCTGTTGTTCCGCTTTCACTGCGTCATCACCATTTTCGGGTACCCCAGTTTTTCGCTGACCATCGCCTGAATCCTGCGCACCAGTTCCAGCGTCTTTTCATCGTCGCGCTCGGCGGTGAACGATCCCTCGGCCACGGCCACGCCGAGCGTGTTTTCAAAGCCCTCGTTGGCGTTCAGCAGCCGCAGCGTCGCGTTGCGCAATGTCGCGCTGAAGGTTGAATCGCCGGGCGTTTCGCCGGGGCGCAGCAATCCGCCTCCGCCGTAGCAGCCGATCTTCTCGCCGTCGAACACGATGTATCGCACCGACGCATTGGTGGCCGACGCATCGAACGGGGTCTTGCCGGCCATCGGCGTCCAGAACATCTGCAAATGCACCACCTGCCGGGGCGTATCGACCGGGCCGTCGATCAGCAGGACGTGCAGCGTCTGCACGTCCTGCACCGCGTAAATCGCCGTGTCGAACCGGCCCTCCACCGTGGTCGCGTTGTCCAATGCCGCCGATCGCACCGACAACGCCCCGGCGCTGCCGCAACCGCCCAGTCCCATCGCCGCGCACAACAGGCACATCACGCTGATGATCGCTCGTTTCATTCCTGGGTTTCCTTGAGTTTGTGAATGTTCCCACTTCCGGGGGCGGAGGCGGGGGCCGCTTGCGGCTTGGCACTTGCGGTCTTACTTCCGGGGGCGGGAGGCGGAGTTTCGGGTTTCGAGTTTCGAGTTTCGTGGGAAGAGGGTGCGGGGTTGATTCCGGGGGCGGGGGCGGGGGCGTTCGCAATACCCTGCGGCGATATCCCCAGTTCCGTCAGCACCTCGCGTTCGACGATTTGCCGCACCACTTCACGGGGTACGGTCGGCAGGCCCGTGCCCACCACGAACCGATGCAGCGAATACATCGTCGATATCGCCTGCGCCGGGCTGTTGTACGGAAAGTCGCTGCCGAACAGCAGCCGATCCGTCACTTCCAGTTGATGCGCCTGAAGCAGCACGTTGTAAAGCTGCCACGGGCGCGCGATCACGTTGCCCAGTTCCGCCCAGACGTTGCGGTGTTTGCCGATGAGCGTGAGGGTTTCGTCGATCCACGGGTGGCCGCAGTGCGCCAGTATCAGTTTGAGTTGCGGGAAAGTGCGTGCGATCTCGTCGAACAAAAACGGACGGGCGTATTCCATCTTCGAGTCGCGCGTAAAATGCGTCCCCTGATGCAGCAGCACCGGCAGTCCCATCTTCTGCGCCAGTTCATACAGTTTCATCGCGCGCGTGTCAGACGGGTGGTAATCCTGCCCCGCCGGGCTGATCGTCAGTCCTGAAAATCCCATCGACACCCAGTCGCGCACCTGCGACAGACAATCCGCATCCACCGGGTCCACCCCCGCGAATCCGAGCAGCTTGCCCCCACGACGGGACACACATTCCGCCAGGTACGCATTGGGCACATCCGCGCCCAGGTACCGGCTGCGAAAGCCCAGCACCACCGCCACGTCCACCGGCTCCATCGCCTGTTCGTGCATCGCCGGGCCGGCGTCCAGCATCTCGTATCGCTCGGCGAACCGTCTGCGCAACTGCGCGCTGATCTGCGGGCCGAGCTGCTCCGGCGTCTGCCACAAATGCGTGTGCATATCGACGATCATCGTCTCAGCATCCTACCGCTTCCCCACGGGTTATTCGAGGGGGGACATCGGTTTGTCGGCAAAAACTTCCGGGGGTCACCGCGACCGGTCCATCCGCCGCTCCAATTCTTGCCGCTCATCAGCCGATAGCTGCGAATCAGGGTCGAGGTATTTCATCGCATCCAACTTCAGCGCCGCGGCGTAAAACCCGCCCGCCGCTTCACGCTCGCCGAGTCTCTCCATCATCGCCCCCGCCTCAATGTGCGCCTGCGTTCCGAACGGGTCGCAACTCACCGCCTCGACAATCGCTTCGATCGCGCGGGTCCGCCACACCGCATCCCCCGTCAGTTCCCACGCCGACACATCGTATTCCGCTTCGCCCCGCCACAATCCCGCCGGGTGCATCGGTCGATTCCTCGCCTGCACATACCATCGCCGGCCCATCTCCAGCCAGTCCGCCCGCCTGGCCGGTTCACGCCGCGCCATGATGAATGCCGCCTGTGCCATCATGTTCACATCGCGCGGCTCCAAGCTCGCCGGCCCGCGCCCCGGTTCCGCCGCCACACCATATTCGCCCGCCTGATAAGCCGCCCATCGCGCCGTCGCATTGGATCGCATCCGTCCCGCATGATCGACATGAATCCACCATCCGCCCAACATCACCCCCATCAACAGCAGCAGCGACACGCTCCCGATCACCCCCCATCGCCCGTTCCCGCTCGCCTCCATGCCTTCATTTCTTGAACTTCCGGGGGCGGGGGCGGCAGCGGCAGCGCCGATCACCACCATCAACACAGGCCCGGTCATCGCGTTGGTCAATCCCATGTCGATCTGACTGTGCAGCAGCGCCATCACCGCCGCCGCCAGCGCGCCGATCGACAGCCATCGTTCGTCCAACCGCATCGTCGGCGAGTACCCGACGATCACCGCGAACCACACCGCGCTGATCGCCCACATCGCCGCGCTGTCCACCCACATCGCGTCCTGTTGCACGAAGTATTGTGTCCCAAACGCCAACCCCGCCGCGATGATCCCGATCTCCCATCGCGCTCCCGCCCCCCCCGAAAGTTTTCCTTCCTGCCGTTTAGCGGGTGACGCGCAGCGTCCCTCTTCTCTTTCACTTCCGGTTCCGGGAGCGGGGGCGGTTCCGGGGGCGGGGGCCGCTTTCCACAACATCACGCCGATCATCCCCACCCACGCCCACCCCGCCAATCCCAACTGCGACACCCACGCCGCCTCCACATTGTGCGGGTCCGCCACGTCCTCCGGGCTGAGCGGGTTCTTCAACACCATGTACCTGTCCTGAAACCGGCCCGGCCCGATGCCCGTGATCGGCTCATCCATCACCATCTTCGCCGCCGCCTGCCAGTAAAACCCCCGGAAGAGTAACGAACATTCGCCGCCGGGTGTCGTCTGAACCCCCAACACCCACCACCGCCCCGCCACCGCCAACACCCCCAACATCACCAGCAAAAACGCCGCGTTTCGCCACGTTCTTCCGGGGGCCGCTTGCGGCTTAGCATTCGTCCACCACGCGACAACCGCCATCACTGCCCCCACCCACGCGCACGCCGCTATCGCCCCCTTTGAAAACGTACAGATCAACGCCGCCAACCCCAACAGCGCACACCCCCCCACCGCCCACAACCATCGCCGCCGAACACTCCGCGCCGCCCTCGCCTCGCTTGCCTCAACGTCTTCCCCTTCCTCCTTCTTCCACGCCGCCATGACCCATCCCGCGCCCAGCAGCGTCACCGCTCCCGCCGCCGTGCCAAACACGTTCGACAATCCCACCGCCCCCGTCGCTTCGTTCTGCATCAGTCGCACTTCATATTTACGCTGCTCGACCGATCCTTCCGTCCACTGATGTTCCCGCAACACCTTCTGCCGATTCGCCCGGTAATGCTGAACCGTTTCGTGATGTTGCACCGTCACCTGCCACACCGCGCCCAATCCGATCGCCGCGCCCAGCGCCATCACCCCCGCCAGCACCATCCTTCGATTCGCCGCCGACGCTTCCGCAACGAACATCGCCGCCAGTCCCAGCGCCGTCGCGCCGATCCAGTTGCCCGCGATGAACAAATCCCCCGTTCCCATCGCCACGTGCAGCATCGCCCCCCCCGCGCCCATCAGCCACAACACCACCAACCCAATGTGCGCCTTGCGTTTCCTCCCCCCCGGCGTGCGGGCTTTACTTCCGGGGGCCCGCATGTTCGCCCCGATCATCGCAATCATCAGCGTCATCACGCACAGCATGTCCGTGATCGCCGTGCCGATCGGCCCCACATCCGTCGTCACCTGATTCGCCCCGAAGTCCCACGTCCAAACGCCCCGAAACGTCACCAGCAGCCGCGCCGTCGCCAATGCGATCACGCCGATGAGGGCGATTTCATCGACCCGATTTCCGATTTCCGATTTCCGATTTCCGATTTTGTCTGACACGCGCCCATGCTCCGTTTTTTTGAATCGAAAATCGGAAATCGACAATCGGCAATCACAATTCCTCTTTCCTCACCCCTCCCCGTTCCATCAATCCCACCACCAGCACAATCGCCAGCGTCTGCGCGAATATCACCCCCGCCTGCCACTGTGCCACTCTGCCCAGCATCACGCCCCCCAATCCCGTCGCCAGCGTACACGCATAAATCACGCCCACCGCCGCGGGCCTGCTCAATCCCCGCCTCACCAGCCGATGCGAAAAATGCTGCGTGTCCCCCCGAAACGGACTGCGCCCCTGACGCAGCCGCAGCAGCGTCACGCTCGTCAGGTCATACAGCGGTATCGCCAGCACCACCACCGGCGTCAGCAGCGCCCACCAACGCGATCCCTCCCGCTCAATCGCGCCCGGCGGCAACTCCACATATGTCAGCCGCAGCGAACAGAACGCCAGCACAAATCCGATCACCAGCGATCCGCCGTCCCCCATGAAAATCGACGCCGGCGGAAAATTGAAACACAAAAACGCCACCAACGCACCGATCAACAACGCCAGCACCCCCGCCACGAACCACTGCTCTCCCAACACCGCCGCGGCCAGAAATATCCCTGCGCAAATCGTCGCCACCCCCGCGCTCAATCCGTCCATGTTGTCCATGAAATTGAACGCATTCGTGATCGCCGCGAACCACAACACCGTCACCACAATGCTCCCCGTCGGCCCCAGCATCTCCAGCACACGCACGTCAAACCCCATCGCCATCACTCCCGCCGCCGCCAACTGCACCACCATCTTCACGAACGGCCCCAAATTCACCCGGTCATCCACGATCCCCACCAAATGCAATCCCCCCAGGCACGTCAAAAATCCAAACGCCAACTTCGTCGTCTCACGAACCCCCTGCAAATAAATCATCGCGTCCGGCGCCAACCGCCTCCACCAACTCTCCGGCGCCCACCACGCACCCGCCAGCAACACCAACATCGGCAGCACCATCGCCCAAAATATCGCTATCCCCCCCGTCACCGGCGTCGGCTCCACGTGTATCTTCCGTTCGCCCGGCTTATCCACCTGACCCAGCCACTTCGCCATCCGACGGCAAACCCACACCCCCGGCCAGCAAATCACAAACCCCGCGATCATCAATGTCAGACAAGCCGTCAGCATCGTTGTGTCCTCAGGGACGAGGGGCTAGGAACGAGGGGTTAGGGGCTGGGGGCCTTTCTTCTCCCTAGCCCCTAGCCCCCAATCCCTAACCCCTCCTCCCTCATCCTAATCGCAATCGTCTCCGCAATCGAACCACGTTACCATAGCGCCCATGCCCCCCACCACCGTCATCTTCACCGCCGTCGCCCCCGAAGCCATCCCCATCATCCGCCGCTTGCGGCTTAGCACACGCTCCCCCTCCCAATACACCAGCGAACACACCCTCCTCCAAATCACCGGCATGGGCCAATCCCGCGCCCGACAATCCGCCCAACAACTCCTCACCAACCTCCGCCCCCAGCGCGTCCTCATCACCGGCCTCTGCGGCGCACTCGACCCCTCCCTGAAAGTCGCCGACGTTCTGCACGTCACAAAAATCATCACCCGCTCCCCCAACCCCCAAACTTTTACGCCCACGCCAATCGGGCTTGCCTCAACGCCTTTATTCAATGTCCAATGTGCAATGTCCAATGTGCAATGCAACCCCCGCACACCCCACATCGCACATCGCACATCGCACATCGCACATTCCCCCATTGAGCTTGCTTCAATGCCTTCTCTTACTTCCGGGGCGATCCTCTTCACCGCCGACCATCTCATCGCCACCCCTGTTGAAAAATCGCGACTCCGCCAGCAAACCGCCGCTCACGCCGTTGACATGGAATCCGCCGCCGTCGCCGCCGTGTGTGACGCCCTTCACATCCCCTGGCTCTGCCTTCGGGCCGTCAGCGACACCGCCGATCAATCGCTTCCCGCTTATCTGGCCGACATGGTGGACCCGCTCGGCCGCCCCCGCCCCCTGGCCGCGCTCCGCCAACTTCTGCCCCACCCCTCGCGCCTCCGTACCCTCACCCAAATCGCCCGCCGATCCCGCGCCGCCGTCGATGCGCTCGCTGAAAAAGTTAGGTTGCGGGTCGCGGGTTTCGAGTTTCGAGAAATGCCGGGTGATCCCCTCTCGAAACCCGAAACTCGAAACCCGAAACTTCCCTAATCCCAGGCCCCTGGCCCCCAACCCCTGCCCACTCTACAATCCCCTCATGCCCACCCTCACCTATCAAACCGCCGGTGAATCGCACGGTCGCGGCTGCTTCGCGCTCCTCAACGGCCTGCCCCGCGGCCTGCCCATCGACATCGACTTCATCAACCGCGAACTCCATCGCCGACAGGGCGGCTACGGGCGCGGCGGTCGCCAAAAAATCGAAACCGACACCGTTGAGTTCCTCTCCGGAACACGCATGAACCACACCATCGGCGCTCCCATCCTCATGGCCGTGGGGAACGCCGATCATCGTCTTGACGATCCCGCTCAAACTCCGCCGCTGCATCGCCCGCGCCCCGGTCATGCCGACCTTGCCGGTTCGATCAAGTGGCTGACCACCGATTGCCGCGAAACCCTCGAACGCGCCTCCGCCCGTGAAACCGCCGCCCGCGTCGCTGCCGGCTCGCTGGCCCAATGCTTCCTCCGCGCCCTGGGCATCGAATGCTTCGCCTTCGTCCGACAGGTCGGCCAAGCACGCGGCGACTTTGAAGTCACTCCCGAAAACTTCCGTGATCTCGAAAAGCGGCGAGACGCCTCCGAATGTTACTGCCCCGACTCCGCCGCCGATGCCGCGATGCGAGACTTCATCAACCAGCAAAAACTCGCCAAGGACACCGCCGGCGGAATCGTCGAGTGTCACGTCTTCAACTGCCCGATCGGCATCGGTTCCTGTGTCAACTGGCAGCAGCGACTCGACGCGCGCATCGCATATGCCGTCATGGGTATCCAGGCGTTCAAGGGCGTTGAAATCGGCCTGGGTTTCGAGGCCGCCCAACGCCCCGGCTCGCAGGTCCATGATGAAATCTTCTACGACGCCTCGCAACGGCAAACCAACAACCTCGGCTACTTCCGGGGATCGAACAACGCCGGCGGTCTCGAAGGCGGCATGACCAACGGCCAACCCCTCGTCGTCCGCGGCGCGATGAAACCCATCTCCACACTCGGCAAACCGCTCCGCTCCATCGACCTGAACACCAGGCAGCCCAGCGACGCCGGGTGGGAACGCAGCGACATCTCCGCCATCAGCGCCGCTTCCGTCGTCATGCAGTCCGTCATCGCCTTCGAGGTCGCCGCCGCCGTCCTCGACAAGTTCGGCGGCGACTCCATGACCGAACTCCAACAAAACATCACACAATTCCTCGACACCGCCAGAAAGTTACCATTGCCGGAATAAAAATGAACCACAAGAGGCACAGAGACACAGAGAGGAAAAAGCGGAACAGCAGGACAGCGGAAAAGCAGAACATGTTGTCGGGGGGGCCTGATGTTCTGTTGTTTTGCTTTTCCGCTGTTCTGTTTTCATACTCTGTGCCTCTTGGTTAATCTCTTGCTTTGCCATTCCTCGCATCTCCGGTTAGATTGCCCTTCATGGTTTTGGTCCACCGGGAAGCGGTTCATTATGAAGGATGACTCCAAGACACGCATCGGTCTGGCGATGGGACGCATTCCCCAAAGCATCTACGTGATGACCTCGCATTTCGAGGATCGCATGCGCGGCGTCCTGGTCACCTGCGTCCAGCAAATGGCCCATGAACCGCCCATGATTATGGTCGCGCTGCCCAAGGGCCGTCCCATCATCCCCCTCATCCACGACTCGCACAGCTTCGCCCTCTGTCAGATCGCCAGGAACGACAAACTCACCCTCCGCCGCTTCTCCCCACACATCGACGCCGGCGACAACGCCTTTGAAGCCCTCGAAACCACCCGCGGCATCACCGGCTCGCCCATCCTCAAAAAAGCCCTCGCCTACCTCGATTGCGAACTGGTCCGGCATATCGACGTCGATGCCGACCACGACATCTACGTCGGACTCGTCCGCGACGGAAACCTCCTCCAACATGCCGACGAAACCATCGTCCAACTGAGAGACAACGGATTGGAACCGTAGCGAGTAGCGAGTCGGGAACCCACATCACCACTCACTACTCGCTACCCGCTACTCCCATGCGATACGCCCTGACCATCGCCTACGACGGCAGCGACTTCCACGGCTGGCAGGAACAAGCCCCCCGTTTAGCGGGTGACACGAAGTGTCCCTCTTCTTCCACCGCCCCCGATGAACTCCGCACCGTTCAGGGCGTCCTCCGCGCCACCCTCCAGCAAGTCCTCCAACAACCGATCACCCTCGTCGGCGCCTCCCGCACCGACACCGGCGTCCACGCCCTCGGCCAGGTCGCACATTTCGACGCTGACAACGTTCGCATCCCGCTCGAACGCATGACCCTCGCCATCAACAGCCACCTGCCCGATGACATCGACATTCGTGACGTGCGCATCGTGTCCGACCACTTCGACGCGATTCGTCATGCCGTTGAAAAGCAGTACCGCTATCGCATCTGGAACACGTCCCATCGCCCGCTGATGATCCGCAAACAGGTGCATCACTGCTGGTACACGCTGAACGTCGATGCGATGAACGACGCGGCACAA
>JBAYVY010000085.1:0-11364 GCA_041674345.1 Phycisphaeraceae bacterium
GGCGTGAAGGCGTCGCCGGCGATCGTGGGCGAGGTGATGCCCGGTTCCCCCGCCGCCGAGGCCGTCGCCGTGAATGCGTCGCATATGGTCGGCCTCCTGCCGGGCGATCAATTGCTGACGATCGACGGCAAAAAGCCGAGCGATTTCAGCGAGCTGCAACTCGGAGCCGCGCTCACCGGCCCCAACGACGAACTCAATCTGCGCGTCCTTCGCCCGGCGTTCGGCGATCGCAAGGAACAGGTGCTGGAGTTCAGCATCGCGCCGAAGTTCAGCAAGCTGCAAAAGCTGATGCAAATCGGCGTGGAGCGCCCGCAATCACTGGCGATCATGGACGACGAAGACCCCGCCGCCCGCGCCAAGGCCGTTGCCAACTGGGAAAAGAACGGCGTATCCGTCCGCCCCGGTTGGGTGCTCAAACAGGTCAACGGGCAAGCGGTGGATGCCGGGTGGCAGTACGAATTGCTGGTCGGCCAGTCCGGCGGCAAGCCGATGGATTTGACGTTCGTCGATCCGCGCCAGAACAACGCCGAGCATCACGTGACGATCACGCCGGTCGGCCAGTGGCAGACCGCAGCGGTGAACACGACGGCATCGGACGACGCGGAACAGGTGATTCATCTGCTGGGGTTGGTGCCCGCGGTGAGCGTGGCGAATGTCGTTAAGGGCAGCCCGGCACAGGGCAAGTTGGAAACCGGCGATGTGATCGCCAAGGCCGGTGATTACGACTGGCCGACCGTCGCACAGATTCAGAGCGCGACGCGCAAGGCGTCGCCTTCGTTGGCGTTCACGGTGTTGCGCGGCGACAAGCGTGTGACATTGAACATCACGCCCCGCAAGACCGGACTGTTGTTCGGCGCCAAACTGGTGGGCATCGGGCTGGGCTGGGGTGATGGGCCGATGGTGATCGGCCGCGTGCTGGACGATTCGCCGCTGAGCGGTTTGAAAAACGAACTGGCGGCGGGAAGCACCATCGCGGCGGTCAACGGGCAACCGATCAAAACATGGACCGATTTGCGACAGGCGATCAGCAACGCCGGCGAGAAGATGGAACTGACCGTCAGCCGGCCGGTGCTCGGCGGAATCGACCGGCGAATCGCGGTGACCGTCACCGATGAAATGCGCCAAAAGCTAAAGGCGCTGGCGTGGATGAATCCGATCCTCGTGTTCGACGAAGCCAAGGTGCTTCAGAAAGTTTCGTCGCCCGTGGAGGCGGTGAAGATCGGGTTTGACAAGACGTGGATGTTTTTGAAACAGGTTTATGTGACGCTGCTGCGGCTGGCGGATCGCTCGCTGCCGTCGTCGCAGTTGAGCGGCCCGCTGGGGATCGTGACGCTCGGCACGCAGATGGCCGGTCGGGGCATTGCCTATCTGTTCTATTTCGCGGGCCTCATCAGCGTGAACCTGGCCGTGGTCAATTTTCTGCCGTTCCCCATTGTCGATGGCGGGCTGTTCGTGATGCTGCTCATCGAAAAGGCGCGCGGCAAGCCGCTGCCGCTGGGCGTGCAAACCGCCATCACCTACGCAGGCCTGGTCTTCCTCGGCGCGGTGTTCCTCTTCGTCACCTACAACGACATCGTGCGAATGGTGGGCGGGTGAGGGGAAAGTCGGAAGTGGGAAGTTCGCAGAAGAAAGTGGGAAGGCGGAAGGGGGAAGTTCGCAGAGGAGCGGCCATCCTACATGTTCCACCAGTTCAGATCAATCTTCGGGAAAATCACGTCGTGCAGTTCCACGTCGCGCACCTCGAACCGCTCGATCTCGTTCATTCGGCCAAGGTACTGCGAATCGCGCGACAATTTTTCCGCGATGTCGCACAGACAATCAAACCGGCCGACGTGCTGAATGAACCGCTTGATGCCGTAGTCCACCGCCTGGCCCCGCGTGATGACGAACGGCCAGTCGCTGGCTTGCAGCAGCAACAACTCCCGCCCGGCCATTTCCAGCAGGTTTTGCAACTCCGGGTGATTCCGCCACGGCAGTTCAAACGTCAATCGCCCGAACGTCGTCTCGCAGCGATACTCGATCTCCCACATCCACTTGACCTGATCGTTCATCCACACGCGATGATCGCCCTTCTCGCCCCACGATCCTTCCGGCAGCGATGCGCTTTTGTCCGGCGGATGCCGCTCCAGAAACTCCACCGTCGTGCAGACATCCACGTCCGGGTCACTGTTCAGCGTCAGCATCACATCGCGTAAAAACTGCGGGCCTTCAAACCACCAGTGGCCGAACAGTTCGGCGTCGAAACACGCGGTCACCACGCCGTGCCGCCCGCCGGTCTGTTTGTGGTAGTCCCACAACTTCGCCTTGACCGCGTCGCAGAAATTGCGGGCGTGTTCAAACACTTTGCCATCGACATTTTCCGGGTAATACAGATGCTTGTCGCCGAGGTCCGTGCCTTTGCCGGTGATTTTCCAGTAGCGCAGGCCGCGACGTTCGCCCCATTTTTTGTGGAACTCCAGGTACACGCCGTCGGCGGGGTAGCCGATCGACCCGCTCCAGACCTGTTCGCAAATTGACGGATCGCGCGCGAACGCCGCGACGCGCCCCGGACTCATGCCGTCGCTGCCGACCAGATGCGGTTCGTGGACGTTGCGCCAGCCGCGTGAGGCGTATTTTTCACCTTCATGCCAATCGCACTTTTGCCATCCGCCGTTGTTGATGAACTCGCTGTGAGCGGATTCGATCAGGTGGTTTTCGACGAAGAAGTGATTGACGCCTTCGTCGGCGACGAGGTATTCGATGCCGATTCTGTTCCGGGGGCCGCCCCAGTTCAGCGGCGGGGTCCAGACGCCATGCGGTCGATACGCGCATTCGGGCAGCCACATCCCCGTGGGTTTGTAACCGAGAATGCGTTCGCTGCTGGCCAGGCCGGCGCGAATCTGACCGCGAATCGCCGAGTCCTCCATCAGCAGCGGCATGTAGCCGTGCGTGGCGTTGCTGGTCAGTATTTCGACCTGCCCGCGATGAGCCCGCTCGGCGAAGGCCTTCGGAATGTCGCGGTCGATCTGTTTGAACTGCTCCAGCCGCTTGCCGAACCATTCGATCCATCGGTCGGCCAGGTGCATCATATGCCCGTTGTTGAACCGCTCGAAATCCTTGCGATCCTGTTTGGCGCGGTCGATGCGGTCTTCCAGGTAATGCTCGAAACCCTTGTTGAAATGCTCATGGGCGAGTTGTTCGAGCAGCACGGGCGTCAGGCCCATCGTGATTTTCGGATTGCCGTTGAGAAACGCGCACTCGTCGATCATGGCGAGAATCGGCAAGTACGTCTCGGCGGCCGCTTCATACAGCCAGTCCTCGCCGTGCGGCCAGATGCCGTGACGCAGCACGTAAGGCAAGTGACCGTGCAATACCAGACAAAAGCTGCCGATGGCCATGAGCGATCCTTCAAGTGAACCCGAATGAAAGCGTCAGCGCGCAGTGTCGCAGCGCGGCGGAAGATTGTCCAGCGGAGAGGCGTGAGGTCCGAGTTGCGCAGGTGCATGACATGCCACGCGGGAGAGACGCCATCGTGATCGTCATCGAATCCGGGTAGCGAATCGTCGTTTACGATTGCGACCACGCTGACGATGATGAGTGGATGGGGTCTGATGCGTATTTGTTGGCGTGGCGAGACGAAGCCGGTTCGATGGCTGTTGGCGCGGCAGCCGGTGCAAGGGGCCACAGCCATAAAAACGCGGCTGTTGTCGGCAGGTCTAAAACAGTATGCCAGTATAATAGGCATTGACTGCCACGCAATGGTGAGGTATTATGCAAACATGAGCCGATCAGAATTGGAATTATCGATTCTCGAGCGCATCAGCCAGATTCTGGGCAGCGGCTTGGAATTGGAGGAGCTTTTCGACCAGGCGATGGCGGTGTTGGGGGAGCGTCTGGGGATTCGTCGGGCGGCGTTGGTGTTGCGGGACGAGGCGATGGAGTCGCTTCGGATCGTGGCGGCGTTCGGTTTGACGGAAGAGGAAAAGTCGCGCGGGCGTTACGAAATGGGCGAGGGGATCACAGGACGGGTCGTGGCGACGGGGCAGATGAGCGTGCTGGCCGACGTCGCCAACGAGCCGGTGTTTTTGAACCGCACCGGCGGGCTGGGGCCCAGCGCCACCGGCGAGCAGATCAGCTTCGTGTGCATTCCGGTCAAGAGCGGCGACAAAATCGTCGGCGCGTTTTCCGCCACCAAACCGTTCGCCGACCCCGCGATCCTGCACGCCGACGCCCGGCTGTTGTCGATCATCAGCGGCAACTTCGCGCAGGCGATCCGCATCAACGAACTGGTCAAACTTGAAAAGGACGCCTGGCTGCAGGAAACGCAGCAACTGCGCGACAATCTGCGAAGCAAATACAAGTTTGACAACATCATCGGCACCAGCCAGGCGATGATGGACGTGTTCGCCACGATCGGTCAGGTCGCCGCTTCCCGCGCGACATGCCTTTTGCTCGGCGAAACAGGCACCGGCAAGGAATTGATCGCCAAGGCGATTCATTTCAATTCGCCCCGCCGGGACAAGCCGTTCGTGCGGATCAACTGCGGCGCGCTGAGCGAAACGCTTTTGGAATCGGAACTGTTCGGCCACGTCAAGGGGTCGTTCACCGGCGCGGTGCGTGACAAGATCGGACGATTCGAGGCGGCGGACGGCGGGACGATATTCCTCGATGAAATCGGCACCATCGACACGCAGCTTCAGGTCAAATTATTGCGTGTTTTGCAGGAACGTGAATTCGATCGCGTCGGCGATCATCGCACGATCCGCGTGGATGTGCGCGTCATCGCCGCGACCAATCTCGAACTGACGGAGGAAGTGCGCAAGGGCACGTTCCGCGAGGATTTGTATTACCGGCTGAACGTGGTGACGGTGTATCTGCCGCCGCTGCGGAACCGGCGGGAGGATATCCCGCTGCTGATCGATCATTTTCTGGACAAGTACAACCGGGAGAACAACCGCAATTTGCGGAAGATCAGCCGGGAGATGATGAACATGTTGTTGCGGTACCCCTGGCCGGGCAACGTGCGGGAATTGGAGAACGCGATCGAGCGCGCGGTGGTGTTGTCGCAGAGCGAGGAGTTCAGCGAGGAATTGCTGCCGATGCAGATACGCATGTTCGCGCAACAGGGGCGGGACAAGACGCTGGTGGAATCGCTGGAATCGCTGACGGGCAAACTGGCGGAACAGGCGATCGAGGAACTGAACATGCGCGAGGGCGAAATCTATTCGCTGGTGATCGGCGAAGTGGAAAAACAACTGATCGCCAGGGCGCTGGAACGCAACGGCGGGGTGAAGACCCGCTCGGCGGATTTCCTGGGCATCAACCGCAACACGCTGAACAAAAAGGTGAAGGAACTGGGGATACCGACGGCGGATTAGGGGAATGTGCGATGTGCGATGTTCAATGTGCGATGTGCGATTGGGGGGGATTTACATTGCACATTGAATGAAGGCGTTGAGGTAAGCGGGCATGACGATGGCGGGGGGACCACGGCCTGGCCTAAGAAGGCCATCCCGTGCTTGGAAGAACGGGGAGGGCGGGGGGGGACGGGGCGGGGACGGGGCGGGGAGGGCGGGGAGTTTCTTGAATTTTATTGCGTTTAAGTGATTGTTGAAACAGCGATTGCGATATCGTTCCAACCCATGTTTGAATCGTCATGCAATGGGCGGTATAGTTAGTTCGTTAACTAATTAGTTGCGAAGAGCGACATGGAATCGAAACATCGAGCGGCCCAAGTCGGGCGAAAGGAAGCGGCCATGAAAGCGAATCGAACCCTGCTGATGACGGTTGGCGCGTGGGTGATCGGCGGAACGATGCTGATGGGCGTGGGGACGGCGAATGCGGCCTCCGGAAGGGGCGGCCCCGTCCACGGGCGAGTGGTGCAACGTCATGAGGATCGGGGACATGATCGAGACAATGATCGGCATGATGATCGGCATAATGATCGTGATGACCGGGGGCGGGGCGGGTTGCATGTGGGTGTGACGTTCGGTGGGCCGGTGGTGAGTTATGGGGTGACGCAACGGTGGGTGGAGGGGTATTACGTGACGCAGATGCGGACGGTGTTGGTGGAGCCGGGGCATTGGGAGGTGGTGACGGTTCCGGCGGTGACGGAGAGACGGTATCCGAGCGACGGGTGCGCGTACACGGTGGTGGTCAGGCCTGGGTATGCGGAGCGGATGTGGGTGGCGGATCGGTATGAGACGCGCGGTGTGCCGGTGTGGGTGGCGGGGCATTATGAGACGGTGAGTGTGCCGGTGCGGACGGCGGGGCCTGGCGCGGTGATTCGGATTGGGGGGATCATACGGTTTTGACCGCCGAACGAAGAGGGGCACTTCGTGCCGCCCGCTAAACAAGCCCGGTCATGGCCGGGCTTGTTTTACCATTTGATTTTGGCGATGCGATCGACGGCTTGCTTCATGCGATCGACTTCGACGGTGAGGGCGGCGCGGAAGTAGGTATCGCAGTGCGGGGAGAAGCCGCCGCCGGGCACGAGGACGACGGCGGCTTCGTCGAGGACGCGGGCGACGAAGTTCATGGAGGTGTAACCGGGGGGGCATTTGCCCCAGACGAAGAAACTGGCGTGGGGTCTGGGGGTGGGGATACCGGCGGCGGACAGGCCGTCGCAGAACACATCGCGGCGTTGACGGTAGGTTTGGGTCATGGCTTTGACATCGGGGTGATCGAAGTGGTCGAGGGCTTCCTTGCCGGCCCACTGGATGGCGTTGAACTGGCCGGAGTCGGAATTGGCTTTGACCTGAGCGAGTGCGGCGACGATGGCGGTGTTTCCGGCGGCGAAGCCGATGCGCCAGCCGGTCATGTTGAAGGTTTTGGAAAGGGAGTGGAACTCGATGGCGCGATCCATCGCCCCCGGAATTTGCAAGATGCTGACGGGGGGTTCATCGAAGTAGGTTTCGCTGTACGCCAGATCGGAGGCGAGAAGAATGTCATATTTTTCCGCGAACGCCACAAGCTGTTCATAGAACTTCCGGGGTGCGACGGCGGCGGTGGGGTTGTTGGGATAGTTGACCCACATCAGTTTGGCTTGTCGGGCGACATCGGCGGGGATGGCGTCGAGATCGGGGAGCCAGCCGTTGGCTTCGGTGAGTTCGATTTGGAAGGGGCGACCGCCGGCGAAGATGGCGGAGGAGTTATAGACGGGGTAGCCGGGGGCGGGGACGAGGACGATATCATCGGGGTTGACGACGGCGAGGGGGAGGTGGGCGATGCCGTCTTTGGAGCCGATGGTGGTGATGATCTGATCGGTGGAGAGGGCGAGGTTGAAACGCTTTTGCATGAAGGCGGCGGCGGAATCGCGGAAGGCGGGAACGCCTTCGTCAAACGGGTAACGATGATTCCGGGGGTCGTAGATGGCTTGAGCCATTTTGTCGATGATGAAGGCGGGGGTGGGGTGATCGGGGTCGCCGACGCCGAGGTTGATGACATCGGCGCCGGAGGCGATTTTGGCGCGTTTCTTTTTGTCGATCTCGATGAAGAGATAGGGGGGGAGGGATTGGAGGCGGGCGGATTTTTGGAAGGGCATGGGGTGGCTCGCGGACAAGGGGAATCCCGACCAAGCCGAAGACGGCATGGTCGGGCTTAAGGTGGTGATTTTACGGAACGATGGGGGTGGGGGCAATGCGAGGTGGTGGGGAAAATGACGAATGACGAAATCCGAATGACGAATGAAATCCCAATGACCAATGCCCAATGACCAAACGAAAACCCTCCCCGTTTCGTCATTGGTCATTTGAACATTCGTCATTCATTCGTCATTCGGATTTCGTCATTCGTCATTACCCATCAATGGCTGAGCATGACCGGGGCGAGGGGGCTGACGTTTTGGAGGTAGGTGACCAGGTCGGCGATGTCGCGGGCGCTGATGCCGGGCGGCGGTGAGCCGGAGGCGGCGGAGGCCCAGGCGGCCAGGTCGGGTTGATTGTCGGGGCCTCGGACGAGAGTGAGTTGGGCGCGCCACATGGGTGTCCACAAATCCCAGGAGTGGTTGTTGAAGACTTTGGCTTGCGCGACGGCATAGAGGCCGACGGCGGGACGCCCGCCGCTGAAGCGGCTGGGCCAGCCGGGCACATCGTCGGAAGCGCGCACGGCGGCGAGGAAGTGGAGGTATCGCCAGCGTTGGGCGGGATCGTCGTAGGCGAGTGAGCCGGGGGTGAAGTCCATGGGCGCGGGGGCGGTGGGGCTGTTGGGGTCGAAGCCGTCGAAGGGATTGCTGGGGGTTTCGCCCCAGGCGGTGTTGGCGCCGGCGAAGATGTAATAGTCGTAGTGATAGACGGTGTGCGGGACGGACTGGCCGGCGGAATCGGTTTCGGGAGGGATGCCGACGGACAAGTCCCAGAGAACGGCGGGGTCAACCCACTCTTCCATCCAGACGTAAGAGGCGAGGCGTTGGAGGCCGGTCCAGGTATCGGGATCGCCCCAACCGCCGACGCCGCGTGTCATGTCGGGATCGTCGGGGTAGCGATCAGGGCGGTAGGAATAGCCGTGGGCTTGCGGGCCGTTGAAGGGAGCATAGAAGGCGATGCGTGGGGTGCCGAGGACGGGGGTGAAGGAGCCGGGGGTTCCGAAGCCGGCTTCGCCATCTTTGAACTTGCTTTTGATTTCGACAACAAAGAAGGCGGTTTGCAAAACACGGGGCAGATGATGGGTGGCTTTCCAGGCGTAGGCGATCTGCTTGGCCTGTTCGTAGTCGGTGATCCAATCGACGTTGTGGGTGTCGTTGTAGTATCGCGTGGCGTTGGGCCAGAGTTTGTTGAGTTTGATTTCGGAGATGTCGTGGACCCAGTTGTAGAGACGGGTCAGGGGCATGTAGGCGGTGTTGAAGCTTCGGACGCGATCGAGGTAATCATCGCGGGGGCCATAGACGGAGTAACGATTGACGATGGTGGAGCCGCCGGTGACGGTGCCGCCGGAGTCGATGGCGCGGCGTCCGATGGGGGAGGTGGGTTGGCCCGTGCCCGAGCCGCTGGAATCGCCGGGGGTATATTCGCCGCCGGTGGTTTCGCTGCTGAGATGACGCCAGCCGAACACCGTATCGAACGGCCCGCGATGGGCCACGTCATCGGCGAGGGTGTCCGGCAAAAGCCCGTTGACCGTGGGCCGGCGAAAGTCGTTGAACTTGCCCCGTTCGATCGGCAGCGGCGCATCGACAGGCAGTATGACCACCGCGTTGTCTTCATCGCCGTCGCGCTGCGCGATCGCCGCTTGCCCGGCTTCGATGCCGCCTTCGATCATGCGAAGACGCAATCCCTCGACCAGCGCTTGATTCAGTTCATCCTCCGCCCGCATCTTCTTCCACAATGCGCCGTCGCGGTTGTAATGCGTGATCGCATCCGTGTCGATATTCACGAACATGTCATATGGCGGCTTGGCCTGTTGGTAGGTTTCCTCCAACTGGTCCAGCAGGAGTTGATACTGTTCGGTGACCGGGCCGTTCAGCGCGCCAGGCCCGCCGCCCAGCCCCGTTTGCAACTGTTGTTCGAGACGATCGCGGAAGGCCTTGGCCTCGTTGTAAACATTGGCCACGGCCTGCGGCATGGCGTCGAGCACGTTGATGAGCGCGATCGACTGCGCCATGTCGATGTTGTTCATCGCCACCTGATTCATCGAACGCGCGGTCCAGGTCGCCGCGCCCTGCGCCGCGGCATCGGCGGCCGTCTGCGCCTCCACCCGCCGATCCACCTGCGTCCCCAGATTCAACGTGAACAGCACCAGCGACGTCATCAGTATCAAACCCAACAGGGCCAGAATGATGACGACCCCGCGACGCCGTTCAGCATGTTGTCCACGTAAAAACATGAACGATTCCAAGTGCGAAGTGCGGGGTGCGGGATGCGGGGTGCGGGGTGCGGGGTGCGGGGTGCGGGGTGCGGGGTGCGATATCGCAATCCGCAACCCGCAATCCGCAATCCGCAATCCGCAATCCGCAATCCGCGATCCCGCAATCCGCAATCCCGCCAATATCATACAGACGTTCGCCGATCCGTGAACCTGTCACCCCCCCACTGCTCGCATCGCCATGCGGGACAACCGGGTTCTCATTTTTTGATTCACCGCAGCGCAGAGACGCGGAGAAAAAATGAACCACAGATAAACACGGATAAACACGGATTAGATCATTTTGAATCTGCGTTCATCTGTGTTTATCTGTGGCTATATTTTTGCCCGTTTTTCGTGCAACGATGCACCGCCGAACGCTCGATGCACAATGATTGCGCAACCCCGCGTTTCCCGTCATTTCCCGCAATTCGCGTCTGGAGCCATGCTTACACCCAATCCGCCGACTGGCATGTTCCTTGTATCGTCCCACCTCCAGGCAAGGGTATGTCTGCGCCCGCCACGCGCCGCCGCATCGCATCCCTTCCCCTCAACAGGGAACGCCGATTCGACATCCCGATTCCTCCAAGGAGCCGCTCATGCTTCGTTCGTTGTGCATCGGTCTGCTGGCGATGGTCTGTCTGCTGACCCCCCACGCCGCGCTGGCGCAGTCCGTTTCATCCGACGCCCCACCGCCGGCAGCGCCGCCCGCCACCGTCGCGTTGGATACTTCCGGGGTCGATCATGGCAACACCGCCTGGATGCTCACCAGCACCGCGCTCGTCCTCCTCATGGTCCCCGGTCTGGCCATGTTCTACGGCGGGCTGGTCCGAACCAAAAACGTACTCGGAACCATGATGCACTGCTACGCCGCCATGGCCATCATCGGCGTCCTCTGGGCCGTCTGCGGTTACTCCTTCGCCTTCGGCAAAGATGTCTTCCACGGCTGGCTGGGCTTCGACCCCGACCTTCTCTTCCTCGCCGGCCTGGACAACAAAGTCACCAATGGTCTGCCCGACCTGGTCTTCGCCATGTTCCAGGGCAAGTTCGCCATCATCACCCCCGCGCTCATCGCCGGCGCTTTCGCCGAACGCGTACGCTTCCGCGGTTACTGCGTCTTCATCGCCCTCTGGGCACTGCTCATCTACAACCCCCTCTGCCATTCCGTCTGGGCCTCCGACGGCTACCTCTTCGGTAAAGGCGCGATCGACTTCGCCGGCGGTACCGTCGTCCACATCTCCGCCGGTGTCTCAGGCCTGGTCGCCGCCCTCTACCTCGGCTCACGCCGCGGTTACCCCCAAACCGCCATGCACCCCAACAACCTCGTCATGACCATGATGGGCGCGGGACTGCTCTGGGTCGGATGGTTCGGCTTCAACGCCGGTTCCGCCGTCTCCAGCTCCGTCAAAACCGCACAGGCACTCACCGCCACGCAGGTCGCCGCCGCCTCCGGCGCACTCGCCTGGCTCCTCATCGAAGGCATCCGACATAAAAAAGCCACCTCGCTCGGCATGGCGTCCGGCATCCTCGCCGGCCTGGTCGTCATCACCC
>JBAYVY010000086.1:0-11350 GCA_041674345.1 Phycisphaeraceae bacterium
CCGCAAGCTCGTCGTCGCCGCGAAAAAATCGAAGAAGATGATCATGTGCGCGATGTGCGTGCGGTTCTGGCCCGGCTGGGACTGGCTGAAGGACGCGGTGGCGAACAAGACCTACGGCAAGGTGGCGTCGGCGTATTTCCGCCGCGTGGCGAACCATCCCGGCGGGAAGTTTTACAGCGACGGCAAGCGTTGCGGCGGCGCGGCGCTGGACCTGCACATTCACGACACCGATTTCGTGCAGTACTGCTTCGGCAAGCCGAAGGCCGTGCAGAGCTTCGGTTATCGCAAAATCACCAGCGCGATTGACCATATCGTCACGCGCTATGACTACGGCGAGAAAGGCCCGATGATCGTCGCCGAGGGCGGCTGGGCGATGGCGGCGGGCTTCGGTTTCAAGATGCAATACACGGTGAATTTCGCCGATGCGACGGCGATTTTCGATCTGGCCGCGGCGAACCCGCTGACGCTGATTCGTGGCGGGAAAAGCGAGCCGGTGGCATTGCCGGCCGGCATGGGTTACGAACACGAAATCGACTACCTGATCGGGTGCATCGCATCGGGGCGTAAGCCGAAGAGGGTCACGCTGGACAGCGCGGCGATGAGCGTGGCGATCGTCGAGGCGGAAGTCAGGAGCGTCGCCGGCGGCAAGCGCGTGGCGATTCGGTGAAAGCGATGAGCGATGAGTGATGAGGGGAAGGGTGGTTGGATTTCGCGTGATGGCGCGATCCACCGACCCTCTATTTTCGTGGGCCTTTGAAAAACCGGCATCAACCACGGTCTGCCGCCGAGGCCGGCGTCATCCCGTGCTTGAATCGAAGTTTCGCGGAGGTTGCGTGTATCAGGGGACGGAGAGGTTGACGGGTTGGGTTTCGGCGGAACCGACTTTGAATTGGGTGAGGCGGATGTTGCGATCGACGCGGAAGTAGAGGTAGAGTTCCTCGCCGTCGGCCAAGCGGTCGATATCGATTTCCTTCATGGTTTGGATGAGGGAAGTGGTGTCGATTTTCAGATAGATCATTCCGGCGGGGTTCCAGCGGCAGTAGCCGATGGCGTAATACCTGCTGCCGGAATCGGAGACGAGCATGGGGGCCTGGAACTGGCCGGCCAGTTGCATCGCCTTGCCGTACATGGAGCGGGCGCGTGCGTCGGCCATTTTGATGCGGACGATGGCCTGGTTGTCGCCGTGGGAGATGTGATTGATCGCCAGGTTGCGGTCCACGCGCTCACCGGTGTCGATTTGAATCTGTCCCTCGGCGGAGACGATGTTTTGCCCTTCAGTGCGGACGTTATTGGCGCGGCTGTTGAGCCAGTTGTCGCTGAGTACGACCGGCAGGGTGTCATCGACTTTGATCTCGGCCCCTTCCATGCCGGCTCCGAGACCGTGACCCGATTCCATCCCCCCGTCCGCGGAAGTTGTCGGGGTTTTGGGAGCGACCGCGGGTTTCCATTGCACGGCGGCGAGCCATTGATCGACTTGTGCCGGGGCGGGCTTGGTGTCCGGGATCGGCAGGCGAAGCTGCTTGATACGCAGGTATTTGGGCGTGAGCCCCGCGGGGACTTCAAAGAGCCAGTCGATGTCGGCTTCGGCGGCGGAGCCGGTGCGGGCGTATTCGCCGGTGAGCATCAGCGTGCCGAAGTCTTTGTTGAGGATGTAACCGAAGGGGGAAATCATTTGGGCCTGGCCGTCGGCGTCATGGACCAGGAGCATGACCTGAGAAGGGCCGGCGGTGAAGATGCCATCGTTGTCGGCCGCGCCGGCGAGGTTGCCGCTGCCGGCGAGATTGAGTTGGGTGGCGACGGCGATGACGCCGGCGTTGGATTTGGGCCGCAGGTCGGCGGGCAGTGTTTTGGGGTCGAGGTCGATTTTTCGCGTGAGGGAGACGTTGGCGGGGCGGAGCGAGAGGCGTGCGAATTCCCGCCCGGATTGGCGGAACGCACCGGCGGCTTGGACCAAGCTGGGCTGAGTCTGCGAGAGGGGGGGGCCGCTGAATGGAGAGAACGCTCCGCCGCTGAGCGTGGTGAATACCGCATCGGCGAAGTCGTCGGCACCGAGCCAGAGATGTTGATTGCGGGTGAGTTTGCCGGCTTGTGTGGTCCAGGGTTCGTAACCACCGAGTCCGCAACCGCCGACGAACTGGACGCCGATGAGGATGAAACCGGCGGTGAGCAGACCGATGACCAGGCCGATGGCTCCACCGGCGATGGAATTGACCAGTTGGGGGAAATCGACATTGCCGGGCACGGCGAAGTCGATGGCGGTTCGCAGCAGGAGCAGGAAGATGACGAACGGCGCGAGCAGGCCGACGCCCCAGGCGTATTCGGGCATCCGGTCGATGAGGTAGCCGATCGCCAGTGGTTCCCACGCGGCCAGCGCCAGTGTGCCTGCGCACAGCAGCGAGACCAGATGGAGCAAGGCGCTGAACAAGCCCTGTGTGCTGAACCAGAAGACGGCGAGCAGAATGAAAACGATGACGAGCAGGTTGGTAATCATGTCGATGTTCGTGTTAAGCGTTGGTCGGTTTGGCGGGGGATTCGCCGGTGCCCAGAGCGCGCATGACTTCGCTGATGCTGGTTTCGCCGTTGACCACCTTGGCCAGGGCGGCTTCCTGGAGCCAGAGCATGCGGTTTTTCCGCAGGTGCGCCCGCAGCGCGCCGGTGTCGCCCTTGCGGAGCAGATTACGGGCTTCGTCGTCGAACACCATCACTTCAAAGGCGGCGGTGCGTCCGCGGTAGCCCAGTCCCTTGCAGTTGGGGCAGGGCTGTTCCTGATTGTTGGTCGTGACCTTGCCGGACGATTTGTAGAACTGCCCGATGCGATCGGCCGGCAGATTCAGCTTCCGCAACATCCCCGCGTCCGGCTGATACGCCACGCGGCAGGTCGGGCAGAGCCTGCGAACCAGCCGCTGGCATGTGACGGCCCGCAAGCTGTCGGCGGCGAGATTCAGATCGCCGATCGCCTTGGCCCACATCTTCAACGCGGCGAACGTGTCCTCGGCCTTGATACCGACGTACAAACGTTTGTGATCCAGCGCGGCCTTCGCGGCGATCTGGGCCGTCTCCTGGTCCGGCACCTGCGACAGCATCATCACCGCCGGGTCGCGCAGCAACAGTGAACTGAGCGACTTGGCCCAGCCCTCTTCCTTCGGCTCGTGCTGGGTCACGCCTTCGAGGTCCAACTCGATCGGCTCTTCCAGCGAGTGAATATCCATCAGGTACGGATCATGCTGCGTCAGCAGGGCGTACAGCGTCACCGTCCGCCCCTCGTCGGACGGCGCGGTCACCAGCACCAGCCCTTCCGAATCCCGCAAGACCGGCTTGAGTTGCTCGATCTGTCCCTCAAGCAGGCCCAGATGGTCGAAGCCGATCAGCAGTTGTTGGTGCGGGTCGAACTCGATGCTTGCGGTGACGCCGCGCGTCGAACCGGCGGTGTTCACACGCAAATCGTGCAACGCATATTCGCCCAGATCGATCTTGCACTTGCCGACCTGCTTTTTCCGGCGATCGGCGACGTCCATCGCGCATTCGCCCTTGAGATAATCCAGCACGGCCAACGCTTCGGTCTGCGTCGGCGAATCCAGCCGCATGTTCACGCCATCGACCGACAACTGGCAGACCGCGCCTTCGCCACCGACGGCCAGTTCCAGTTTTTGCGCGTGGCGGGACAACGCCGATTCGAGCAGGGTTTCGAGTTTCAGGTGGGCCGCGTGTTGCGGGGTGTCTTCCAGGGGCACGGGTTTGAAATCGCTGCTGGTTTTCGATCCCATCGCCACGAAACGGAGCAACGTCTGCCGCGACGCGGCCCTGGCGCGGCCGGCCAGCAGAAAGTTCCGAAAAAACGCCATTGACAGATGCCACTGTTCCGAAGTCGGCACGGACAGGTTGCGGGTCTTGGTATATGCGACGCCCGCGCCGATCATCAGCATCAGGCACAGCAACATGCCGATGATGTAGATCGGAATGATGAACCACAACAAAAAGCCCAGCGCGGCGGCGGCGACGGTCATGCCGTTCAGCGATTGCCGCCTGAGCATGAAATAGGCCGCGTCCTTGTCGAGCTTCGACGCCCATCGCCCCCATGCCGCCAGCACCGCCATCATCACCAGCGGCTTGACGATGCTCATCGGAATGACCGTTTCAACTGCGAACGTGGTTAGCATGAATGTCGTGCCTCAATGATGATGTTCCATGTGCGATGTTCCATGTGCCATGTTATTTCCACCGGGCCGTTTCGCCTCACATCGCACATCACACCTCTGACATTGCACATTTCCTCATCCCGTTCCCGTCTTGATCCCCTTCAGCCGCATCTTCAACTCGTCGGGGTTGTGCGCGTTGGCCAGCGCGACGCGGGGGTGAATGTACTCTTTCTCCACCAACTGGACAAGATAACTGGTGAAGTCGATCATGCCGTCGGACTGCGCCGAACGGATCACATCGCCCAGTTCCGCCTCCCGGCCGTCGCTGATGTATTTCTCCACCACCGGCCCGTTGACCAGCACCTCCACCGCCGGCACACGCGGAATGTCGTCCCGAATCGTCGGCAGCAATTTCTGGTAAATGATCGCCTGAAGGTTCTTGGAAAACAGATCGCGGATCAGATCGCGCTCCTCCGGCGGAAACAAATTGTAAATGCGCCCGAACGCCTGCGGCGCGCTGCTGGCGTGAATCGTGCCGAACACCAGATGCCCCGTCTCCGCCGCGTGAACCGCCGCCTCGAACGTTTCCCGGTCCCGCAATTCGCCGACCAGCACCACGTCCGGCGTCTCACGCACCAAGGCCCGCAACGCCTCCGCGAAGTCCGGCACGTCCACGCCCACCTCCCGCTGATTAATCAGCGACTTGGCGTCCTTCAAAATGAACTCGATCGGGTCTTCAATCGTCACGATGTGGCATGGACGGGTTTCATTGATCTGCTGAAGCATCGACGCGATGGTCGTGCTTTTGCCGCTGCCGGTGATCCCCGCCAGCAGCACCAATCCCTGCCTCGCCTCGGCGATCTTCGCCAGCACCGGCGGCAGATGCAGTTGCTCGTAGCTGAGTATCTCGCTGGACACCCGCCGGGCCGCCAGCGATATCCGTCCGCGCGTCTGAAAAACATTCATGCGGAATCGGTTGTCCGCGTCGAAGTCGTAAGCCATATCCACCGACCCGTGCAGATTGAAATGTTCTTTTTGCGACGGGCTGAACATCGACATCGCCGCTTCTTCCAGTTCCTGTTGCGTGAACGGCTGGGCGTCCAGCGCACGCAGTTCGCCGCGCAACCGGATACGCGCCTGCGCCCCGGCCTTGACGATCAAGTCGCTGGCCTTGTGCTTGATCGCCGCTTCCAGGAACTTGCGAAGCCGCGTCTGTTCCACACGCTGTTCCGCGTGATCCGTGCTGATCGGCTGATGTTCAACGGGATGACTCACACAGGTACTCCATATGATTGGATGATTCCGACCTGTCGTGTGATGACGAATCAATCAACAACTGGCGGAGATTTTCAACCCGCGGCGCGCTTGTCGGGAGGGCGGCCGGCATCTTGTGATGCCGCCAATTCGTCGCTCAAAGCGGTTTCCAAAATCACGGCGAGTTCCGGCGGGACGTTGGTGAAAATCAAACGATCGATCACGCCCGGCCCGAATCTGCGAATGACGCCCGCGAAAAACAAACGGGCGCCCGATGGAGAAGTCGCCTGAACATCACGGAAATTCAATTCAACATTCCGGTGTTCGACAAGCAGCGCGGCCGCCTGATGGACGACACGCGACGCCTCGGGCTTGGCCAGCGCGTAAGGCGGCTCGCCGCAGTATTCCGCGATCAGGATGGAAACGGAATTATCCAAATCGAAGTCTCCCGCCAGCCGGCCCGGGTTGAATCGCAACACGAAATCCGCTCAAAAACAATGATACTTCAACGGCGGTTCCTTGCCAGTATGGAATGGATTCATAACGCACACCTTGGCTGTCACGTATTCTAATCGTATTGCCGGATGCGAGTATGAAACGACCGAATGTTGACTGGACAATCGTATCAATCTGATACAAGCCCAATCCGAAATTGATGGGATCCCCCGACGGATCGCGGCGATAACTGGCGCCGGATGTTCCCTTCTTGCACGCGATGTCGAGGGATGTCCGATCATCCAGTCCCGTGAATTCCGCGTTTTCCGAAAGCGACTCGCGGATGCCGCGCCCGTAGTCCGTGATCGCGACATTATAGCTGCGTTCTCCGCCTTGCTCCGAAGTTGATTGCGCGACCGCGAATCCCGGCTTCTGCGCGTGATCCATGACGTTGCGGATGCTTTCCTCCAGACAGGTGAAAAAATCGTTGTAGATGTGCCGTGCGTGATGAACGACGATTTTGGAGAGATTCTTGGCCACGGCGGTGGAATCGGTTTCCCATCTGATTCGTGTCAGGCGGGCGAACGCCAGGTTTTCATCCCGCCGTGAAAAATCCTCCGCGGCAAATTTCCCAAACACCCGAAACAGGTCCATGTCCTGAAAATAACGAAAGGCGCGACAATGTTGTAAATCAGCGTTCAACCATTGAACCGCGTGTGTCTGCCGGATCATTTCCACCAATGTCGCCAGCCCGGTCAGACCGGAAGCATGGACCCAGTCCACCTGTCCCAGATCAATCGCATGAATCCCTGTGCCGCCAGGAAATTGTTGCCCCAACGCTCGGCAAAGATTGTGAAAATGGAGTTGTTTGGGCAGAACCAAGGTATTGGCCGGATTCATTTTCTCACTCCCGGATCAAGCGAACTCGTCAGTCGCACCGGCACGCCGTGGGCCGCCAGGTGTTGCTTGGTTTGTTCGACGGTGTATTGGCCGTAGTGAAAGATGCTCGCCGCCAGTGCTGCCGACGCCCCGGCGCCGCCCTCACTGATGTCGCGCAACACTTCCACCATATGTTCCGGCCCGCCGCATCCGCCCGACGCCACCACCGGCACGTTCACCGCTTCGACAATCAACTTCGTCAACTCAATGTCGTAGCCGTCTTTCGTTCCGTCGGCGTCCATGCTCGTCAGCACGATCTCGCCGGCCCCCATCTCGACCACGCGCTTCGCCCATGACACCGCTTCCAACCCCGTCGGCGTGCGCCCACCGTGCGTGTGAACCTCGAACACCCGCCCGTCTTCGCTCAACACCCCCGGAAGTTTTCCGGTCCGACGTGTGAACTCATCGACCGAGACGCGCTTGGGGTCGATGTTCACCACCGTCGCGCATCGCCCGAAACGCCGGGCCGTCTGTTCGACAATTTGAGGCGAAACGACCGCCGCCGTGTTGATGCTCACTTTTTCCGCCCCGGCCCGCACCAGTCGCGTCACATCGTCGATGGTGCGTATTCCCCCGCCCACCGTGAACGGCATGAAGCATTGCTCGGCCACCTGCCGCACCACGTCCAGCATGATGTCGCGCTGTTCGTGACTGGCGGTGATGTCGAGAAACACCAGTTCATCGGCTCCCTGTTCGTCGTATTGACGCGCGATTTGCACCGGGTCGCCGGCGTCACGCAGCCCCACGAAGTTCACGCCCTTGACGACGCGACCGGCTTTCACATCCAGACAGGGAATGATCCGCTTGGTCAGCATAACGCTCCAGTATAACTACCGGGCCGCGATGTTGCCGATGCGAGCAGCAGGCGGCCGACAAAAATTTCCAGGGCTTTTTTTGACAGGGGGGCGCTTGTAGAGCAAATCGCCACCGGAAAGCACCGCGAAGCGTTCGGCGATCTGATGCAGTTGCGTCAATTGCTCGGGCAACCCCGTGTTGCGTACATCGAAGCGATGGCGGCGGAAATCGCCCTGCTCGAAAACTGCCCCGATCAGGCGTGGCGATTTGTTCAGGCATGGTCCGCCCCCGGAAGTAACCCCGCTGAAACATATGAGCGTTCCGCTTTCCGCGCCTACCTCATGGCCGGTGAAACATTGCTGGCCAAGACGCAAAATAGGATTGAATCGGGCTAAATATCGCTCGACCCGACAATGAGTGATGCGGATGATCTGGCGACGAATCCCAACGATTATTATCGTCTTAACTGAACTTTCGCATTTTCACGCCAGGGCCAAATGGACCTTGATTCTCCGATCATTCCAGCCGGCCTCCCGCACACGATCGATCCCCAATCGATCGTCCGACTCAGCGTTTGGCGCAGCACCGCGCGGCATGCCTGCCTGAGGGTCGTCAGACGTTGCAGCGATCACGCACGCGCATGGCCACAGCGCAACGGTCGCATCAGAACGCTGTACGCCAGGAAGACCAGGTGCATATGGCGGCCCCCGGAAGTTTGGCCACGGCCTTTCCTCATCTGACAATCGCCCCACTTCCGGGGGTGTTGCTTGCCGTCCCGGTGGAAGCACTCGGTGCCTTGCCAACGCCGGCGGTACACACGGAGAATGCGGGAGCATTCCCACTGCGTCCGATTCGTGACGAGTATTTTTCGCGCGGTTTTGTCGCCGCGATGTTGCCAGAGGATCACGATCCCCACCCACCCCTTGGACCATGCGGAAGAACTGGCACACGCCCAGCGACGAGCCGAGGCGGTCGGATGGACCACGCCGCCGCCCGTTCGCCCGCACTTGGGCCAGCAGCCGAAACCGGCGCTGGAATCGCCGGTTCCCGCCCGGCACCGCTCGCCCCAACGCGAACTCGGGTTTGAACTGTAATGGGATAGTTGATGGGTCAATTATGGTTTGAAAGTCAGGGGGTGTTTCGTGTGTCGCGTCGCGCGTGAAATGAGAGGAGAAAGGAGTGAGAGTTGCCCGTTTTTGGGTGTTGGCAGGGTGGTGTCGTGCAATTCGGCAGCAAACAGCTTTTGTTTCCACTGGACCTCTCTCCTACGGAGTACCCTTAGGTCTTGTTCGCTTGTTCGTTCGGGCTTGTTCGTGTCTGTTTGCCGCCCAAGCGAACGGACTCGAACTGGGAGTGAACTTCGGCGAAGATTATTCCCATAGCGGATGTTCCAACAGGAGCGTTCGACTCTGTTGCCAGATACTCCGTTTTACCGAGTTTGCCGCGGTTTCGGCGGCTACTCTTTATTTCGTCGTTCGGGTTCACGTTTCGCACTTCGCAACCATTTTCTGACAGGGAAACTTCATGAGCGCAGATCAAGCCACTCCGAGCAATCCACCCGCCGGTCAGCAGATTCGCCTGAATGTCGATGAGCGGCAGATGCACACCAGCTATGCCAACGGCTTCCGCACACATTCGACCGCCGAGGAAGTCATCATGGACTTCGGTCTGAACATGGCGGCACAGTCGCGCCTGGCGCAGCAGGCCGGCGCGGCTGGCGCGGCGGTCAACGAAATCAATTTCCAGGTCAACGACCGCATCATCCTCAACTATTACACCGCCAAGCGACTGGCATTGTCGCTGGGCCAGGTCATTCGCCGCCACGAAGAACAGTTCGGCGAGTTGAAGCTGAATGTGCCCGACCGTCTTCGCAAGTGATCGCGCGACGGTGAGTGATCGGTTGACCGCGCATAATGAGTGACCGATGAGTCGAATGTCTTCGCAAACCAGCCGCGTTCTCGACGTCAGCCAAAGCGTCGAGCATCTAATGGACTTCGACGGTCCGCCGGAACGGTTTTTCACCGGCATGTTGGAAACGCAGTGCCGTTTGGTCGGCGCGGCGGGGGGCGTTGCTGCGACTGGACGAACAGGGCCGGTTTCAGATCGCCGCCGCGTGGCCCACGCCGATCGACCCGCAAAAATCGCCGCCCTGGCCGGCCGCCGCTTCACGCAGGTTCAACGAATTGGCATCGACGCGCGGCTCGCTGGTCGTGCCCCTGCCCCGCGCCGACGACCTGTACGGCCAACAAGCCGGCGAACACGCCCTGATCGTGCCCATGCGTCATCAGGGGCAGCTTCGCGGCGCGGGCGTGTACCACCTGACCACCGGCGACGGGCGCGCGATCGAGTTCGCCGGTCGGCAACTGGCGTGGGGGGCCGGGCTACTGAGCATGTACGAATTGAAGCTCTCGCTGACGCAGCGCACCGCCGCGCTTTCGCAGTTGCGAGCCGCGCAGGAAGTGCTGGCGGAGATCAATTCGCATCGGCGTTACCCATCGGCGGCGATGGCGATGTGCAACGAACTGGCCGGAAAATTCGCGGCCCACCGGGTGAGCGTCGGCTTCCTTCACGGGCGCGGCGTCAAGCTGGCGACCATGAGTCACACCGAAAAATTCACGCGCAAAATGCGCATCGTGCAACTCACCGAAGCGGCGATGGAGGAATCGCTCGATCAAGACCTCGAAGTCATTTACCCCACGCCGGACGCAACTTCCGGGGGACAGGGCGAAACTTCCACCACCGTGAATCGCGCCGCCAGGGAGTTGTCGCGTCAGCACGGGCCGTCGGCGATTGTGTCGTTGCCGATGCGTTACGACGGCGAGCCGTTCGCGGTGTTGACGGTGGAACGCGAGATTGAAAAGCCGTGGAATTACGCGGAAATCGCGGTGTTGCGACTGACCCGCGAATTATGCACCGCCCGACTGGTGGAATTGTACGAGCGGGATCGCTGGCTCGGCGCGCGGGCGGCGAAGTCGGCCCGCAAGGGACTGGCGGTGCTGGTCGGTTCGCGGCAGACGTGGATCAAACTCGCGTCGGTCGGCTTGATCGCCTTCTCGCTGTTTTTGATATTCGCAAAAGGGACGTATCGCGTGGAAGCGCCGTTCGTGATCGAAGCGGTGCGTCTGCGTTCGATGCCCGCCCCGTTCCAGGGGTACATCGATCAGGTGCTGGTCAAGCCCGGCGACACGGTGAAAGCAGGTCAGATCACTTACCTGACCAACAAGGCAGTCACCGCCGATTTTCTGCGCGATCAACTGGCGATGGGCCGGTGCCCCAACCTTGCGTCCGTGCTGCATCAAGCGGTGCTCGGCGGCGCGACGATCAATTCGCCGACTGTTATGCGCGGTCTGGCCGTGGCCATCGTCGATGAGGCCGATTCGGTGCTGGTCGATGAAGCCGTGACGCCGCTGATTATTTCCGGCAGCGCGCCGAATGATGAACAGGTCCGCGCGTTCGGGCAGGCGACGCAACTGGCCGCTCAACTCGAACCCGACCGCGATTACCAGGTGAACCAGCGATACCGTGAAGTGAAACTCACCGACCGCGGCCGCGACCGGCTGACCGAACTGTGCGCCGACCTGCACGGCCTCTGGGCCGGCCGGCGTCGGCGCGATGAACTGGTCACGCAGGCGCTCAGCGCCGGCCAACTGTTCCACCGCGATCAACATTACATCATCGACGAAGGCAAAATCGTACTCGTCGATAAGTTCACCGGGCGACTGATGCCCGACCGCACCTGGCGCGCCGGCCTGCACCAGGCGGTCGAGTCGAAGGAGCAACTCGACATCCAG
>JBAYVY010000087.1:0-11299 GCA_041674345.1 Phycisphaeraceae bacterium
CAGTTGGCGAAGTTGCATCAGATCGCCGAACGCTTCACGATATTTGCCGCTTCCGGGGGTGGCGATCAGCTCGCGCAATTTGGCGATGGCGTCGGCGTTGCGATTGAGAATGTCGCGCTGCCGTTCGACGGCTTTGTCGTGTGCGGATTTGGTTTTGTCATCCGTCGGATTCTGCGAACCGGCTTTGTCCGCCGCGTCGCGTTGCTACCGTGCCCCCCCTGGCGTGTCAACAGAAATCTGCAAAAAACAATTGTTACCGCATTGAGCGGGGCACTTCGTGCCGCCCGCTAAACGCGGGGGGATGGAGTCCCGATTCACGGATTTATCAAACTTACCCGCACAAGAGCATCACTCCGCTTCCATCACCGGCAGGTTCACGCCTTTGCCCCAGATCGCGCGCACCGTCCGGCAATAGTGCAGGTAATTTTCCAGCGGCACGTCCGGCGGGACGCGATGGTCCGGCATCGGAATGAATCCGCCTTCTTCCACCAGCGGCGTGAGCTTTTCGATTTCCTTCGTGATCGCGTCCTTCGACCGGGCGAGAATATGCTTGTCGAATCCGCCCATCATCAACAGGTCTTTGCCGTACTGTTTGCGAAACTTCCGGGGGTCGGCGTTCCACGTGCCGACCTCGATGGGGAACATGCAGTTGACGCCCGCGTCCAGCCACAGCGGGAGCAGGTCGTCGATCTTGCCGTCACAGTCGATCCACACGATGTCGATGCCGCGCTTGTGCAGCAGCGAGGTGATGCGCTTGTATTGCGGCACGAGATACTGTTTGAAATGCGTGGGCGACAGCAGCGGGCCGGCGTTGTAGCACATGTCCTCCCACATTTGACAGGCGTCGAATTTGCCGCCGGTGTTGAGGATTTTGGTCAGCAGCGCGACCTGAAGGTCGGCGACGGTTTCGACCATTTCCCCGAACCATGCCGGGTCGTCGTACACGACCAGCGCGATGTTTTCGATGCCCATCCAATCGCGCAACCGGCCGAACAGTGATCCGCCGTTGACGAAGACGGGGTATTCACGATTCGGGTCGGTCCAGATTTTGACCCGGCGATCCCAGTCCTCGGCCCCCGGAAAGCGTTCGGCGGTGGCCGGATCGAGGCGCGGCTTGTAATGCTTCACCCACGACTCCCGATCGACCAGCGTGTGCCCGACGTGCATGGGGATCGACACGCTGGAGCGCTGGCAGCGGACGATCACGCCGTCGGACTGCATCTGGGTGTAGATGTCGCCGTCGTCTTCGAGGATTTTGCCGGGGAAACCTGGGCAAAGATCGTGTTGGACACCCGTGCCCCAATCGTTCTTTTCTCCGCCGCCCAGCGACACGTCCAACCCGCAGTAATCAGCGATGTTCCGCCGGGTGTATTTTTTCGGCAGCCCTTCGGTGTGCCACTGCGGGATCGTCTCGTCCCACATGTTGAAATCGACCAGGCACGAACGATCCACCGGCTGGTAGTGCATCTGATGGGCCAAACGCTGTCGCAGATTCATGACGGGTTGTCCTGTCGGGTGTCGGGGGGGGGGTTCAATTTACCCGCGATGTCGGTGCGTGAACATGCGCGGGGTGCTGTTTTGCTTCACATTTCAGTTGGCGGGATACACCTGCTGAAACCGCTCGCCGGCGAGCGGCTGACCGTCGGTGACGGTGATGAACGGCTGCATCACGTGTTTGCCCGATGCGTCATAGCGGGTTTTTTCATTGAAGTAGTGCAGCGCGATCGCCCGGCGGGGCCGACCGCTGGTGTTGGCGTGCGAGGCGTGCCACGTCAGCGAATGGTGGAAATGCACGTGACCCGCCGGCACCGGGCAAAGCCGGCGAGTCACCGCGTGCCCCTCGAACGTGTCGGGCAACGCGGTGAAATCGCTCAACGTGTTGAGGTATTGTTGTTGATCGCCCCAGCGGTGCGAGCCGGGCGCCATCGTCATGCAGCCGTTGTCCTCCGCGGCGTCATCCAGCGCGACCCATGCGGTGATCTGCTGATCCTTCGGCTGAAGCACGGGCCACAGCGGGCCGTCCTGGTGCCACATGTTCACGCCGCCCTTGGATGCCGGCTTGTATTGAATCTGATCGTGCCAGATGCGCAGTTCCTTCGCTTTGCAAAGCTGGGCAGCGGCTTCGACGATTTTCGGATTGTGAACCAGCCGCGCGAACGCTTCGCTGACTTGGTAGATGTTGACGATCTGCCAGACCGGCGCGTCTTCCTTGCCGGTGAGGTTACGCAACAGCACCGGCTGCCTGCACGGGGCGTTTCGCCGGTCGATCACTTCAAGCACTTCCCGGCGAAGTTGCTCGACTTCATCGGCTCCGATCACCCGCGGGCCGAGTACGAATCCGTTGTCTTCAAAAGCGTGTGCCTGTTCGGACAAAAGCATCGGGTGTCTCCTTTCGGGGATATTCCGGGGGCTGTTCCGGGGGCTGTTCCGAGGGCTGTTCCGGGGACTGTTCCGGGGGCTGTTCACACAGTACCCTCCGCCCCATCCGATGCCATAGCGGAATCGCCGATGTGTTGTCGATTTCGCTCATTCCCCAATCTTTGAATTTGTTTTCGTCGAAAAACGAATATGCCAAATGGCGCACGTTGTCGTGAAATAGTCTGGAATTCGCGTACATAATCGCGTCACGCTCATTTTGTTTTCGTCGAAAAACGAATGATCGTGTTCGCTGTAAAAGTGGCGAGGCAACGGGTTGATTGCGTTTTCCCCGCGGCGGCGGCGGCGCGGGATCAGGGCGCGCCGTCGCGCCCGGCGAGAAGGGCCTGGCGGAACTGCGAGGGCGACAACCCGTCGATGCGGCGG
Source organism: Phycisphaeraceae bacterium (assembly GCA_041674345.1). Classification (GTDB taxonomy): domain Bacteria; phylum Planctomycetota; class Phycisphaerae; order Phycisphaerales; family Zrk34; genus JBAYVY01. The sequence goes on from JBAYVY010000087.1 coordinate 2,803, forward strand.
AACACGCGGGAGAACAAATACGGGCTGGCGAAGCCCGTCCGCGCGGCCACCTGCTTGATCGACAAATCCACTTCGCCGAGCAACTCGCGGGCGCGCTCGATACGCAATCGGCGAATGAACTGCATGGGCGGGCAGCCGGTGACGTGATGGAACAAACGGGCTGTGTGACTGGCGCTCAGACCCGCGGCCTGGGCCAGGTCGTCGAGATTGAGCGGCGCATGCAAATGCCCGCGGGCATATGTGATCGCACGCTCCAACCGCTGACGATTGGCGGCACTGACCGCATCGGCATCGTCGCGGTCATCGTGCCGGAGCCGCGCCAGCATGGCGATGATCTGCATGAGCGACGCCGACGCTTCGAGGCGTCCGATGTCGCCGGGCTGATTCCGGGAATCATTCCGGGAATCATTCCGGGGGCGGTCCCACACCCGCAGCAGTTGGCGGAACGCGCCGACGATCGCGTGATCGGCATGCAGCGAGCAATGCGTGGCCGGCAGCACCCCCGCCGGCAGACGCACACGGTAGGGCCGGCGCTGTCGCCGCGACTGCTGGATCGGCGGCACATCGGGTGAAAAATCGAAATGCACCGCGATGTGCGATCCGCCCGCCCCCTCATCAGACACGATTGCATGCGGGACGAACGGACGGAAAAACCACAGATCAAACAGGCCGAACGCAACGGCCCGCCGGCCCAGATGGATTTCACCGCGCCCTTCCAGAAACAGCACAAACTCATGATCGAAAATGATGCGCGGCGCGATCCGGCACGGCGCGTTGACCTGATGCGCAATGCGAATCACCGGGCGCACATTCGCCAACCCCATCGCGTAAACAGGCATGACCCGCCGGGCGGGCGATCGGCTTCGCAATGAGGCACGACGTTGAATGGCCATGCCGCCAATGTACCGGCGCGGGAATGGTTCGCCAATATCGCCCCGGCTCAGAAGGCGTGCGAGAAGCTGTCGATCGACGGTCGGTCTTGCGGCTTGCGGAAAATCGCGCTCCCGCAAGACGCAGGACGCAGGACGCAAGCCCCTCCCACACGCTTTCTCAATCGTACCAGCCGTATTTCTCGACCAGGCCCATGATGAACTGATACGTCTGCCAGCTCACGCTCGGCGGAACCGAATGGTCCGAGTGATACGCATAGCACTTGCGGCTCTTGCCGGCCTCGATCTTGGCGCGAACCTCCTCTTCAATCTTCCGGGGGTCGTTGGTCGCCATGACCATCACATCGACGTTGCCGAAGAACGAAAGTTTGTCGCCGTACCTCGGCACGAGGTTGCGGATATCCATGCCCGCCTTGACTTCGATGGGCTGAAAGCAGTCGAAACCGGCTTCGACATAGAGGTCCATCACGCCGTTGACGTTGCCGTCGGTGTGGTAGATGAACTTCATGCGATGCGCGTGCGCCCAGTCGGCCAGTCGTTTGTGTTCGGGCCAGATCAGCTCCTTATACATCGCCGGCGAACACATCGTCGCGTGATTGAACGCCATGTCGCCGTAAACCCACAGGCCGTCGGGCTGGATGCCGGTGGACATGATCGCGTCGAGATTCCAGATCACCTGATTCGTGAACGTGACCGCCACGTCGCGCACCCATTCGGGGTCTTCGGCCAGCGCCATGAGCGAAATCTCATCGCCCATCAGCGCGCGGGTTTCCTCGAACGGTTCGACGGTGGTCAGGTGACACCATCGGCCCGTCTCCCGCCCCTTGCGATACTCACGCGCCACCGCCGCCGGGTCGTTTTGCAATCCCGTACTCAACATCGCCGGTTTGTATTGATTGAACCACTTGTCCCGGCTGTCGCAATCAAAACCCAGATGCTCCGGCGTACCCATGCGGTGCTTCCAGTAACGCAGCGTCTTGCCGTTGCTGTCACGCACGACGCGCGTCTCCGCATCCTCACTGATCGTCTTGTCGCTGCCCGGAAAGCACTGCGGCCAAAGCCAGTTCAGCCCGTGAAAATCGGTTTGCAACATATCCAGCACGGTGTTCGCGTCGCCGTTCAGACCTTCGGTTTTCCAGCGTTCGATGGTGTCCGACCAGAACGATTCATGGCGGGGCACGCGGTCCTGGTCCCGCCGCTCCATCATGGCGCTGACACGCTGCTGACCGGTCATGGTCACGCGGCGAGAAGTGCTCAAACTTCCAGGGGCGGCGATTGTGCTCATGGTTTCACCGTGCGGTGCGGGGATCATCAGCATACCGCGCCCCCGGAAACCGGGAATGCGCACCGGGGGGATTTATTTGTCTGGAATTGATATGGCAGGCCGCCCGGAAGGATGTTTCCGTAACGATGGCTACGGTTTTTCCAGAAAGCGATGAACGCGCCGCGCCACCTTCGCCGGATCGCGCAACTGACATTCCCAGATCACCATGACCCGCCAGCCCCGGCGGCGGAGTTGCCGACGCATCGCTGCGTCGCGCTCACGGTTTCGTCCCCGTTTGCGTAGCCAATATGCCCGATGCGTTTTCGGCACGCGGCGGCCACGTTGGCAATGATGATCGTGCCAAAAGCATCCATGCACAAAAATCACAGCCCGCCGGGATGCAAACACCAGATCGGGGCGCCCAGGCAAATCCCGCCGATGCAGACGAAACCGATACCCCATCGCATGAACCATCCGCCGAACCGCAAGTTCCGGCGAAGTATTCCGAGACTTCACCGAAGCCATGATGCAAGATCGTTCGATTTTTGTGAACGTATCCATCGCGTCACATCGTGTTCCGATTTTGGGTACGAACAGAACATCTGCGACAATTGCATGCTATGAGCAACAACCTCCAAAACCTTCAAGTTGACTTTCTCGAATGGACCGGCGGGTTTGAACCGGAGTGCGTTGAAGACATTGAGACATATATTGCCGCGTCGATGCCTTTTGACATACCGGATGAAACCGCCCGCAAAGCGATGATACGCTGGATGGAGCAGACCGCTTCATTTGAGATTCGGCGGAATGTCGATCAACAATGATTTGTCCAATTCCACCGCATCGACACGAGCATTGTAAATTTCCAGCAATCGTCGGAATCCGCTTTTGAGGTTGTTCCCGTCGAATTCCGAAAGTTCATCGATGTTGGTGGCAACAAAAGATTCAATGGCCTCTACTGTGATTCGGCCGGCGAGTTGCAATTCCACATTTTGCCGAGTTCCGACGACTTGCGCATCAGGCACAAGAAGATACACCCTCAAGCCGCGTTCGAGATTATCTTCGCATTTCGCCAGCAATTCAGGCATCGGCGCTACGGTAACATGGAAGGCGGTGTTTCCTATTTCAAAATCCCCGGCAAATCCTGCCTGCACATCCGAAGTGCTGAATCGTTTGTTGCGTATCGCCTTATTCGGGAATCGGATGGTCAACTTGGCTCCGACCAAATATTCAGCGACTGCGCCGGCCTTACCGCTTGCTTTCGCGTTATCAAGGATCGTTTGAATAAATCGCCAGGTGGTCGTGTTGATGTTAAACGTGGCCTTGACTCGTTTCACTGCAAAATATCGTCCCACGTATTTTGTTACGATATGCTGCTGTATCGCTTTCAATACAGCAATCCGTCGCGATTCATCCATTCGTTCCAGACGCAATGGCGCCATCGCATCGAGCAATTTGGCGATGTCTCCGCGAGCGCCGCGATTGGAACGCCCTCCCACCGCCGACAACGTTCGTGTTTCGCCGAATTCCGCGAGAACCTTTTGAATTGCAGCGGCGGACAAGCCCGTGATTTGAGCTTCACCGCCTGCAACATGTGATGAAATGCTCAAATCATAGGACGATCTCAGTCTGTTCAAAACATGTAAAGCCGCCGCGATCGAACCTTTTGCCGGCAATCGGTCTTGGTACAAATCGAGATCGGAATACCAATCATCGACCACTTGGATTGCATCAGTTTCCATCGACATTCACGCGATCTCCCGGTAAAGAAACGGCTCACCTGCGACTTCGCGCATGATCGTTTTCAAATAATGTTTCGCTATCCATTCAATTGCCGGGACGCACACCGCATCCCCAAAACCAAACAGTGCTTGGTTCAATGGAACTTTGATTTTGTAAGAATTGGGTACTCCCTGCAAACGGGCGCATTCCCGGGCGGTTAGCAACCGAACTTGATGTTTTCCCTTGCCCGCCTTGAACAAGATTTGTCGCCCGCTTCCACCTCGCGGCGTGCGCAAACATCCCGCAATGCCGTCCGATCTTAACTCAGCCATGGATCGTCCATTGCGAACGCGACGAAAAGCTGTGCAGTATTGGTGTGTTTCCTGATTAATCATCACCTTCGCCTGCACCAGATGACGAGGACTCAACTGACCCATGAAATACTCCACACGATCACGACTCCACCAATGCGGATCGTCGTCGGGGAGGTCTTCGATTATGTCTGGAAGCACGGCTTTCCGTTTGGGCAAATCCGGTAGTACGCGGATGTTCCATTGGATGTTCTGATGCAGATTGATGAACGTAACCAAAGATGCCGGTCGTACTCCGCTTTCTTCCGCAAACGGATTGGCATCCTCATTTGTCATTCGGTTGGCGATAACGAACAAACGGGCGCGGCTCTGCGGCACCCAGTGAGCGGCGTTAAGAATGATCGCATCAACGGCGTATCCGAGTTCATTCAACGCCAACAAGGCCGTTTCAAAATCCTGCCCATCGCGGGACATGAGAAATCCGACAACATTTTCGAGCATGACCACCGGCGGCCGGCGTTCGCCCAATTCACGGATAATCCGAATCAATCCCCAAAAAGCCGATGATTCCTTGCCGTTCAATCCCTCCCATTTGCCCGCAATCGACAAATCGTTGCAAGGGAACGAGGCGGTAAATAAATCGCAGGCGGGAATCCGGTCGGCGGAGAGATGGTGAATATCTCCGACGTGGAGGTGATCGTCGGTCGGCCAGTTGTGGCGGTACATTTCGGCTTTGTCGGGGTCGATGTCGTTGGCGAAAACCACCCGCCAGTTCTGCCTTTCCAGCGCCAGACGGACCAAGCCGATGCCAGCGAAAAATTCGGCCACTCGCCCGACTATCGGGGCGGTGCGACGCGATGGTCCGGCGGGTCGTTTGGTGACAAGCATCCTGCGCAACAGCGTCCGACCTCCATGTTCAAAGTGAAAGCGATTGTACGCCTTGAACAGGGATTATCCAAGAGGCGGCGTTACTTATTCTGCGCAGCTATCGCACCCGCCGGGCTTCTTCCAGCACGATCTTGTAATTTTCAATCGGCATGTAGTCGGTCAGGGAGTTGCCGGTGCCGATCGCCCGCCAGGGGCGGTTTCCGGGGGAGGGGCACTTCGTGCCGCCCGCTAAACGTGAGGATGAAACCTTCCGGGGGTCAGGCGTCGAGCATGGCTTGGACTTTGGCGGCGATGGTGGCGTGATGTTCCTTGACGCTGAGCACGTCGCATTCGCTGCCGAGGATGAAGGGGTGGCCGGTCGCGGCGACTTTTTCGATCAATTCGCGCGCCATCCGGCGAACATCATCCACGCTGATGAGATCATCGCTGTAAAAGCGTTTGCTGGGCAGGTTGCCGTAGAGGACGGTGGTGTGCGGGACGATCGCGGCGTCTTCCCACAGCTTGCGTGAGCTGCCGAAGGAGAGGATGGCGGGGTCGAGGGAGCAGAACTTTTCGATCATGACGGGGATCAACTCGCCGCAGTCGTGGAAGATCAGATCGACATGGCGGCCGGCGAGCAGCGACTTGATCTGATGACAATATCGCATGACGTAGCGGTCGAAAATGGACGTATCGTTGGCGAGTTGGATGGGGGAGAAATAGACGCTGTTGGCGGCGGGTTCGCAGATGACGATGGCTTTGGCGCCGGCGTCGATCTGGGCGGTGAGGAACTTTTCGATGACGATCATGCCCAGGTCGAAGGTTTTTTCGACGCGGGCGACTTCTTCATCCTCGGCGGCGGTGATGCCGGTGCCGGCGAGGAAGACGGGCGTGATCGGATCGGCGATGAGTTTGGTCATCAGTGAGAAAGGCCCGATGCCCATGCCGATGGGGACGAGGTCTTTCTGTTGGGCGACATACGCAACGGCGTCGGCGGTGGCCTTGGCGCGCGGATGGGTCAGCACGTTGATTTTGCGAGCGGCGGCGAACGCTTTTTCATCGGGCACGGTGTCGATGTGCCACTGGTCGATGTCATCAGAAGAACCCGGGGCGGCGCTCGAAGACTCGCTCTGCCCCGGCTTGGAGGGTCTGGCTCCGATGCCGAGCGATTGGGCGAGCAGTGACTTTTCAATGCGCAGGTCCATCAGGGGCAGGGCGAGGGGGGAACGATAGCGACGGGCGGAATCGACGACGATTTGGCCGAGGCGCGGGCCGCTGAGCATGATGTCGGGGGCGTCGGCCTGTTCGTGCAACACCAGGTCGGTGCCGATGGGCACACGGTGGCCGGCACGGGCGAGGTCGAGGTAGAAGCTGCGGTTCATGGACAATCCTTTCTAAGCCAACAGTCGATGGGATGCCAACAGCCATGAGCCAACAGCCAACAGATGGAAAAACGCGCGACGAATGCCGCTGATGCGGCGGCACACCAAAACCTTAGCCACGGTTTGATTGTCCTGTTGGCTGTTGGCTATTTGGCTGCTGGCTACTACTTCTTCACGCCACCAGTTGTCGGGCGATATCGACGGCGCTGGCGGCATCGGGGGCGAAGCCGTCGGCACCGATCTGCGTGGCGAATTCCTGGGTGATCGGCGCCCCGCCGATGACGACCTTGACGGTGGTCAGACCGGCGGCTTTGAGGGCCTCGACGGTCGATTTCATGGCGGGCATGGTGGTGGTCAGCAGGGCGGACAGGCCGACGACCTGGGCGTTGTGTTGTTTGACGGCGGCGACGAACTGATCGGCGGCGACGTTGGTGCCCAGATCGACCACGCCGAAGTTCGCGCCCTTCCACATCATGGCGACCAGGTTCTTGCCGATGTCGTGCAAGTCGCCCTGAACGGTGCCGATGATGGCGGTGAACTTGGGCTTGATCCCGGCCTTGACCAGTTCGGGTTCCAGCAACGCCATCGCTTCCTTCATGGAACGGGCGGCGATCAGCACTTCAGGCACGAAAATTTCGTTGGCCTTGAAGCGACGACCGACGTCGTCCATCCCGGCCACGAGGGCTTCGAGGATTTGCTGGGCGGGCTTCCCGGCGGCGATCGCGGCGGCGGTCTGCTGCTTGGCCTGGTCGCGGTTGCCCTTCTTGATGGCTTCGGTCAATGCGTTCATGTCACTCATGGGTGTCTCCTGCGGCTTGCATCCCGCGGCTTGCGGACGCGAGGCCGGTTTATTTCATCGACATAAAATACTACAAGTTTATCTTCTTTGCATGGATAAAACGGGCGATTATTTGCACAGAATTGCTATTCCACTGTTTTCGCTTGACTTAGAGGCGATTTCCGCGTTTAGTACCTTGACGAGAAAGTTGAATTCACGGAAGAAGAATTAACCGCGGAGGCGCGGAGGCGCAGAGAAGAAATAAAAAAATTGAATTCTGTTTTCTCCGCGCCTCTGCGCCTCTGCGGTTTATTTTGATATTGATATGACTACCACCAACCCACAATCCGCCCCACTGCCCACCGTGGTTCTCACCTGCGCGGTGATGGAAATGGAAATCAACCATTACCGCCAAGCTCCCGCCCCCGGAAGTCCGAACATGGATCACATCCTCCACGTCCACATGATGGAGCAGGGCCTGCACAACGACCCCCGGAAGTTGCAGACGATGCTTCAGCAGGCCGTGAACGACATCGAACGTGACTGGCCCCAGGCCCAGGCCATCGTGCTCGGCTACGGCCTGTGCTCGCGCGGCATCGAAGACGTCAGTCCCCGTCGCTGCAAACTCGTCGTCACCCGCGCCCACGACTGCATCACCCTCCTGCTCGGCGACCGCAAGCGCTATGCCGATTACGTCGCCCAACATCCCGGCACCTACTGGTACTCGCCCGGCTGGAACAAACACCACACCCCGCCAGGCCCCGAACGCTACAATAAACTCCTCGCCCAATACACCGAAAAATACGGCGAGGACAACGCCGCGTTCCTCATGGAATCCGAACAACACTGGTTCAGCACCTACGATCGCGCCACCTATGTTGACCTGACCATCGGCGCCACCGACCAGGACATCCAATACACCCGCGACTGTGCCGACTGGCTCAAATGGAACTTCGACCGCCAGCGCGGCGACCCGCGACTGCTCATCGACCTCCTCGCCGGCCGATGGGACGACGACCGCTTCCTCGTCCTCCAACCCGGCCAGTCCATCCGAATGACCGCCGATGACCGCGTGATGGAAGCCATCCAAGTCGGAAGTGCGAAGTCGGAAATCGGAAGTAGCTGATTCTTACTTCCGCCTTCCCACTTCCGACTTCCCACTTTCCTTACCCCCCCCCCCCCCCCCCCCTCCCCCCCCCCCCCCCCCCCCACTCCCCAGCCACAACTAACCAAACAGCCAAATGATTCCGATTCGCTCCTCTGATCCCTGCCCCGTCTGCGGG
>JBAYVY010000088.1:0-11274 GCA_041674345.1 Phycisphaeraceae bacterium
GACGAAATGCGACGTCTGGCCGAAGCCGCCCCCGACCGCCTGGCGTTGATCCTTCAACCCACGCGATTGCAGCAGGTCTGCGACGTGGCGACCGCCGGTCAGGTCATGCCCCCCAAAAGCACCTTCTTCTTCCCCAAACTCGCCACCGGCCTGCTCATCCATCCGATGACGTGAGGGGGTTGGGACGGCGATGAGCGGCATGGGGCGGGGGATGGTATTCTGTCGATACATGCAAACGGTTCGCGGTCGAATGCACGGATGAGAAAGTGTGTGAAAAGCGATGAGCGACGAGCGATGAGAAGAGTCGGCTTGAATCGCGTTTTGCGGCATAAACGGCAAATGATGTCGGAAACTCATTTCGCCTCATCGCTCATCGCTCATCGCTTTCACCGACTTTTCACGCGCTTTCTGAGCTCGACTTTTGCCGATTTTGCGAGATGATATTCATTAGAAACAAGCATATTTCTCGTTTATTTTGAGTTTTGCAACACCCCTGGGATTACGGGGGTGTGCTAAAAGTCGTTCTGGCTACTTGCCCAACATCATGATGACACTTGGTTTCTCGTGTATTACAAACGTCCCAAAATGGCAAAAGTCGAGCTGAGGGCGGCCCATTGACCAGGCGTGCGATATTCATCGGCTTGCTGTTGGGGTTGGGGATCGCCTCCACGACCTATTTCAATGATCGTGTCATCAATCAGACGCAATTGATCGGCAACGAACTGCCCATCGGCGTGTTCGGGCCGATGATTTTATTGCTGCTGGTGTTCAATCCGGTCATGCGGCTGTTCAGCCGGCGGTACACGCTGAAGGTGGGGGAATTGGCGGTGATCGTGGTGATGGGGCTGGCGGTGTGCGGCTGGCCGGGGTCGGGGTTTTTCAGAACGCTGACGACGTCGGTGGCGATGCCGACGCATTTCGTTCGGAACAACGCGGCCTGGCGGACGACGGGGGTGATGTCCTTCGTGCCGGGCGGCGCGGCGCGGATCGCGCCGGGGCAGGTGGTGGACTGGCCGGGCTTGATCGACAAACTGCGGGCCGCGTCGCAGGTGCCGATCCAGAGCGTCGGCGGGCGGGTGTGGGCGATGTTCCCGGCGGAAGTTCAGCAGATGCTGCCGGTGGATCAGCCGGCGACGGGGGGCGATTCGGAACTTGAAACCGCGGTGCTTGACGTGCTGAACGACATGATCGAACCGCGGGCGGCCGGGGGCGATCCGTCGCCGGTGCTGTGGCAACAGATCAACGACGCATCGCTGCCGCCGGCGGCGAAGAGCGACGCGGCGGAGTATCAGCGATTGATGAACCGGGTGGAATCGCTGACAGCCCGGCGCGATCGGGTCAGGGCGGAGTATCAGCGGTTGATGAGCCGGGAGGAGTCGCCGACGGCCCAGCGTGATCGTTTGGTATTAAGGACGAAAGAGGATCACGCGGCGGCGATCGCTTCGCTGAATCGTTCGATCATTTATCAATGGCGTCAGGCGGCGAGGATGTCGCATCTGGCGAATCGGCGGGTGGTGGAATCGTTCGCCGGCGGGGCGATCGCCGGTTGGCCGGAGGGTGACGGGCTGTTACTGGCCAATGGGGACGATGATCCGTTCGTGGTCGATACGCTGGTGCGCGGATGGGACGGGGCGCGGTGGCTTCGTCCGTGGGAACTGCCGTGGCGCGCGTGGTGGCCGACGTTGCGGTTGTGGGGCGGGCTGGCGTTGTTGATGGGTGTGATTTCGTTGTGTCTGGTGTTGGTGGTGCATCCGCAATGGTCGCAGCGGGAATTGCTGCCGTATCCGATCGTGCGGTTTGTCGATGAGTTGACGGTGCCGGGGCCTTATGGATGGTTGCCGCTGATCGCGCGGAACCGGCTGTTCTGGATCGGACTGGTCGGGGTGATGTTCATTCACCTGGTGGACGGATTACATGCGTGGTTTCCGGCTGTGCCCGAAATACCGCTGAGTTTCAATTTCTGGGGATTGGGCGACATCATGCCCAACGCGGTGAAGGTGAACGGGGCTTACGGATTGTTCGGCGCGCGGCTGTATCCGTCGATCATCGCATTCGCGTTTTTTCTTTCGACGGAAGTGTCGCTGTCGCTGGGGTTGTCGATGTTTGTGTGGGTGTTTCTCGGCGCGATATTGCTGAGCAACGGCGTGCCGCTGGAAAACAGCGGCGAAAGCGTGACGCTGGGTTCGATGCTGCGAACGGGGGCGTATCTGGGCAGCGCGATGATGATTTTGTATGTCGGTCGGCGGTATTACACGCAACTGCTGGGCGGGATGCTGGGCATGAAGCGCCACGCCGAGACGCCGGGCTACGCCGTGACGGCGGCGCGGGTGGGGGCGGTATGCACGGCGCTGGCGGTGTTGTTGTTGAAGGTGTGGGCGGGGCTGGACTGGCAGATCGGCGTGCTGGTGATCGGTCTGATTCTGTTGATGATGCTGGTGATAACGCGGATCAATGCGGAAACCGGGGCGTTTTTCATACAGAGCGCGTGGATGCCGATCGCGGTGCTGACGGGTTTGCTGGGGATGCAGGGGCTGGGGCCGGAGGCGTTCGTTGTGACGGCGATGGTGAGCATCATCATCGCCGTCGATCCGCGCGAGTTGATTACGCCGTTTCTGGCCAACGGATTGAAGATGGCGGAGGACGTGGGCGGAATCGCGCCGGCACGCTCCACGCGGATGATCGGGGCGATGGTGTTCACGGGTTTCGCCGCGGCGCTGGTGGCGACGCTGATCTTTCAATACAACAAGGGCGCGAGCGTTTCGGACGGTTGGGCGCGCGAGACGGTGGCGTCGATGTCGTTCAATCTGACCTCGCAGCAATTGTCGGCGATGTCGGCCCAGGGATCGCTGGCCGATTCGGTGAACCTGCGCGGATGGGAACATTTCACCCATGCGTCGGTGAACGGCAAGGCGGTGTCGTGGCTGATGATCGGCCTGGCGCTGGTGGTGTTGTGCGCGGTGGCGCGGCTGCGGCTGCCCTGGTGGCCGCTGCATCCGGTGATCTTCCTGGTCTGGGGCACCTATGCGATGGCGGTGACGGCGTTTTCATTCATGATCGGCTGGGCGATCAAGGCGACGGTGATGAAGTTCATGGGCACACGCGGCTATCGCAAGGTGCTGCCGCTGATGGTGGGCGTCATCGCCGGCGAAGTCGTCGCGGCGATCGGATGGGCGCTCGTCGGCGCCGCCTATTACTTCATCACCCACACCGCGCCGGTCGGTTATTCCATCCTGCCGGGATGAGCGATTGCCCGCGCCGCGAACGACGTTGATCTTCTACAATACATTTTCGCAACCCGACGGAGTCACGATCATGGCGGCTGCATGTTGGCAAAATCCATTCGCGCCCCGCCGCGCGCTGGGTCGCACCGGATTTATCGCTTCGCAACTGGGCATCGGCGATCTGGCGGATCGCGCGGTGCCCATTGAGCAGTGCGTCGCCACCGCGCGGCGCGCCATTGACGCGGGGTTGAATGTGATCGACACCGCGCCGGGTTACGAGAACGGTTACAGCGAGGAAATCGTCGGGCGGGCCGTGAAGGGCCGGCGCGATGAACTGTTCGTCATCGACAAGATCGACCACTACGACCAGCCCGTCGCCGATCAGGTACACGGTAGTTTGCGGCGGCTGCGACTGGATCACACCGACCTGTTCGTCTTTCATCATGTGGCGAGCATGAACGACTGGCGGATGCTGACCGCGCCCGGCGGGCCGATGGATGAACTGGGCCGGTGCGTGCGCGAAGGCAAGACGCGGTTTCGCGGCGTGTCGTGCCACCACCCCGATGTCGTCGAAGCGGCCATCGACAGCGGGCTGTGCGAGGTGGTCATGTTCCCCGTCGGGCCTTTCGTCGATCATCGGTATCCGCCTCTGGTGAAGCGAGCGAGTGAAAAAAACGTCGGCACGGTTTGCTTCAAAACATTCGGCGCTGGCAAACTGCTCAGCGACACCACCGGATACAATCAACCGCTGACGCAACGACCTCGCGGCAAGTTAAGCAGCGGGGGCGGCGAGACCGTCACGGCTTGCGACCAGCCGATGTTGCCGCGTTTGACGGTTGAGCAGTGCGTGCATTTCACGTTGACCGTGGACCCTGACGTGGCGCTGCTGGGCATGAGCTTTGCGAACGAGCAGGATGCCGCCTTTGAGGCGGCGAAGCGATTTGAACCGATGAACCAGACGCGGATGCGGGCCGTGCAAGCCGAAGCCGCCGTTGCCATACAGGATAAGGGCCGCATCTGGTGGAACCCGCAATAGAGCAGTTCGACTGGCCGGCGGTTCGCGGGGCGTTGTTGCGCTGGTACGACCGCGCGCATCGCGCGATGCCCTGGCGACCGGCCCCCCGCCCCCGGAAGTTGGGCAATCCGTACCATCTGCTGGTCAGTGAACTGATGTTGCAGCAGACGCAGGTGGCGACGGTGATTCCGTATTTCGAGCGGTTCGTCGCGCGCTGGCCGAGCGTTGATGCGCTGGCCGGGGCCGAGGAACAGCAGGTGTTGCATTTGTGGCAGGGATTGGGCTACTACCGGCGGGCGCGCCATCTGCATCAGGCGGCACAGGCGATTGTGCGCGACTTCGGCGGAACGGTGCCCGCTGATGTCGAATCGCTGATGCAGCTTCCGGGGGTGGGGCGATACACGGCGGGCGCGATCGCTTCGATCGCATTCGGGCGGTGCTCGCCGATTTGCGATGGCAACGTGGCGCGTGTGCTGGCGCGATGGCGGGCGATGCGGGAGCCGATTGATTCGCCGGCGGGGCGGAAACGGTTGTGGGATTGGGCGGAGCGGATGGTGGCCGGGTCGAAGCGGCCGGGCGATGTGAACCAGGCGATGATGGAATTGGGCGCGACGGTTTGTTCGCCCACCGGCCCGGCGTGTTCGCATTGTCCGGCGCGGAACATGTGCGGCGCGTTGGCGCGGGGGGAAGCGGAGCGTTTGCCGATCAAGGCGGGAAAGGCCGTGCAGAAGGCGGTGCGGCATGATGTGATCGCGGTGTGCCATGACGCGAGGTTTCTATTTGTGCAGCGCCCCGGCAAGGGATTGTGGGCGGGGATGTGGCAATGGCCGACACTTGAGCAGAGGGACGAAGGGACGGAGGGACGCCCCCGGAACCCCCGGAACCCCCGGAACCCCCGGAAGTGGAGGGACGAAGTGGCGGCATGGGCGAGGCGGGAGTTTGGCGTGAAGGCGGATGTGATGCGTGAAGTCGGTCGCTTCACGCATGTCACCACGCATCGTCGCATCGCGTTTCACGTCTGGCTCGCGGACGCCGCCGCGCCGGCGCCGGATTACCTTTGGCGAACGCTTGAAAATGCGATTGACTTGCCAATGAGCAATGCGCAGAAGCGGGCGATGCGACTGGTCCGCGATCACCTCACCGCAGCAGTCGCATCGCCAGGTCGTCCGGGTCGGCCCAATCGCCGATGACGCGCACCCGCTTGTGCGGTTGGGTCCAACCGGCGGTGATTTGCACGTTTCTCGATTTGATTTTCAGGGCGCGGGCGATGACTTCGCGCACGGCGGTGTTGGCCTTGCCGGCTTCGGGCGCGGCGGAGACCTTCACCTTCAACGCCGAGCCGAGCAGCCCCACGATCTCCTCCCGGCTGGCGTTGGGCACCACCTTCACGTCGAAGTCGTATCCCTCGTTCGTCTTTTCGATGTGTAACGAATCAGTCGTCATTCATCACCGCCAGTCGCGCCAGCAGTTTCATGCCGATGGCAAGCGCGTTGTCGTTGAAGTCGTACTTCGGCGTGTGCAGGTCGGCGACCTGGGGTTCATCGGCGCATCGTTGCGTGCCGAGAAAGCAGAAACAGGCGGGGATGTGGCGACCGTAGAAACTGAAGTCTTCCGCGCCCATCACCGGTTCGTCGGCGTCGATCAGGCCGGTGTCGCCGAGAAGATCGGTGATGGCGCGTCGGGCCAGCGAGGTGGCGCGCGGTTCGTTGATCGTCGCGGGATACCCGGCCTCGATGTCGCAATGGGCGGCGCAACCGAACGCCCCCGGAAGGGCGTGTGCCAGTTCCGTCAACCGGCGATGAATGAGTTGACGGGTTTCTTCGTCAACGGCGCGGATGGTTCCGCCGAGTTCGACGGTATCGGGGATCACGTTGTCGGCCGTTCCGCCGTGAAACTGGGTGACGGTGAGCACCGCGGGACGAGTCGGATTGACGTTGCGTGAGACGATGGATTGCAAGGCGGCGACCAGTTGCGAGGCGGCGTGGATGGGATCGGGCGCCAGATGCGGGAAAGCCGCGTGCCCGCCGGGGCTGTGGAGCGCGACGCTGAAGGTATCGACACTGGCCATCAGCGGGCCGGTGCGCGTGGCGACCTGGCCGAGCGGCAATCGAGGCCAGCCGTGCAAGCCGAAGATGCGGGCGGGAACGAAGGGGGAGATACGGTTGGTCAGCGCGCCGTCTTCGATCATCCGGGATGCGCCGCCGCCGCCTTCTTCAGCGGGTTGGAAGAGGAAGCTGACGGGATGCGGCAGCTGATCGCGGAGTTGCGAAAGCGCGAGCGCCGCGCCGATGAGCATGGTGGTGTGGCCATCGTGACCGCAGGCGTGCATTTGGCCGCGGTTCACCGAAGCGTAGGGCAGCAGGGTTTGTTCGGTGATGGGCAGCGCGTCCATGTCGGCCCGCAGCGCGACGGCGTGTTCGCGCCGGGGGGCGACATCCAGCCAGGCGACGACGCCGGTTTGCGCGAGCGGCGATTGGAAGGGGATATTGGCTTGCGTGAGATGTTGCCGCACTTTTTGGGAGGCGTAAGTTTCGTGGAACGCCGGTTGGGGATGGGCGTGCAGATCGTGGCGAAGTTCGATCATCGCCGGGAGCAGCACGTCGATGGCGGCATCGAGTTGTGGGATCAGGTTTGACATGGCGATCATTGTAGCGAGCCGTGCCCTGGGCCGATGTCCGTGTCCGCCTCCCAGCCCGATTCATTTGCGTTATCATGTCCGTCCCGAACCCCGCCCCCCGCCCCCGGGAAGACCGCGGCTCGGAAGCCGCGGCTGAAACTCGAACCCCGAACCCGGAACCCGAACCCTCGGGAAGACCGCGGCTCGGAAGACCGCGGCTGAAACTCGAACCGCGAACCCCAGCCCCCCAGGTTTGTTGAAGAAAGGAACCCTGCCATGCCCGCGTTGAAAGCTGAAATTGTGTACGACGATTTTGCGAAGATGGATCTGCGTGTGGCGACGATCACGGCGGCGGAAGCGCATCCGAACGCGGATCGTTTGTTGAAGTTGCGGTTGGATGTCGGGGAGCTGGGGCCGCGACAGATTTGTGCCGGTGTGCGGGCGTACTACGGCGACCCGGCGGCGCTGATCGGGCGGCAGATCATCATTGTGGCGAACCTCGCGCCGCGCGCGATCCGGGGTGAAACGAGCAACGGCATGTTGCTGGCCGCCAGCGCGACCGAGGGGGAAACGGTGAAGGATGTGGTGTTGCTGATGCCCGACAAGCCCGTGCCGGCGGGATCGACGGTGGGATGAGAAGAAAACTCCACAGACCAATGACGAATGACCAAAGAAGTTTCAATGTTCAATGAACAATGCCCATTGGTTGTTGGTGATTGGATTCTATTTGGTTATTCGTCATTGGTTTTTGGGAGTTTCTTGGTCTTTGTCGGATTTTTCGCGTTCGGGGGTGGAGTATCCGACTCTGGTGGCGAGGGTTTGGTAGTCGAAGGGGTCGAAGGCGGATTGCTGCTGCATGACTTCAAAGTGTTGGTTGAGGGCCAGTCGCAGCGCCAGAATGTCGCGCTGGTTGTCGAAGGCCTGTTGGGTGAGTGGGCGATATTCGGTGATCTGGACGATGTAGAGGGCGAGTTTCTGATCGACGGGGATGGCGGCGACGCGGTCGGGGGGCGCGAGGGCGTCGAGTTCGCCGGAGGCCTGCATGGGTTGGGCGAGTTTGAAGCATTGATCGACGAACTGTTCGTTGGGGCCGATGCCGGTCAGATTGGGAACGAGCAGGTTGTAGGGTGGCTGGTTGGTGAGGTCACGCCGGCTGAAGGGCTTGAGGGATTCGACCTTGACCTCTTTGCCGAGCGATTGGGCGAACTTGTCGAGGCCGGCGGATTTGGCGGCATTGAGGAAGGACCAGGATTGTTCCTGAAGCGCGCCGTAGGCCTTGAGGAGTTTGACATCGCGGACGACCTGATCGCGGACCTCATGGAGGGCGGCGGGGGCGTGTTCGGGCTGGGCGTCGAGGACGCGGAGGATGTAGATGGTTCCGGCGATGTCCTGAACGGGCTTGGAGGGCACGGCGACCTGGAGACGCAGGGGCAGCAGTTCATGGTCAGGCCGGGGATGCAGTTCGTAAGTGGAGGACAGGTAGTAGGCGGCGGGGTAGGCGCGACGGTTGCCGCCGGAGCCGGTGCTGAGGATGGACTGTCCGATGCCGGGCTTGTCGGCAAGGGTGGTCAGGGGGAGCCAGTCTTTTTCATCGCGGACGACATCGCATTGGATGCCGGTGTCTTGTTGGACTTGCTGTGCGATGGAGGCGAGGTCGATGACGTCGGCCCCGGCGGTCCCCGGTGGGACGGCGCGGTAGCCGGTCTGGTTATCGAGGGGCCAGGTGCGGATGGCGGCGTTGAGGGCGGCTTCAATGGACTTGACGGCTTCGTCCTGTTTGGCCAGGGCCTTTTGATGGGTGAGTTTTTCGATGATGTCTTCGCGGACGTCGCGGTAGGGTTTGGGGGTTTTCGACACCGGGGCGGATGAATCCGCCCCGCCGGCGGGTTTGTCTTCGGAATCGGGGAAGAATTCGTAGGGGTGCTGGAGGTAGTAGCGGTTGGCTTCGATCTCATCGACGCGGACGACTTGCTTGGCGCGTTCGAGCGGGACGGCGATGTATTCGAGTTTCACGCGGGGAGGCAGGCGATAACCAAAACCATACTGCCCGCCCCCGCCCCCGTCTCCGGAACCGCCCGGGGGGACATTTTTGCTGAGATTGAAGCGTTCTTCGAGTTCGGCTTCGGTGGGTTCGGGGATTTGGCTGAGCAGGCGGGAGGCGGGGATGGCGACGTAGTTGACGGCGATCTGCGACTGGATGTCGCGCGCGAAATGCAGGAGGGCCGGTTCGCTGAGTCGGGTGGTGAAGGTGGTGCCGCGCGGACCGGGGATGACGGCCTGGCCGTAGGCGAGCTGGCGAAGACGCAGGGTCATCTGCCAGTGGCTCAGGGCCTGGTAGATGAACGGGTCATCGACGCCGAGGTTGCGTTTGACGGCGGCGACCTCGGCGGCGGTGATGTCCCAGGTCTGGAGAATTTGACGGGATTCGGAGCGGCTGGCGTAGAGGCCCTGTTGCTCGGCTTCGTGGAGCATCATCAGCCAGACCAGGCCGGAGTCATTGCCGGACGGAATGTTTTGCGCGACGCTGCCCAGTTGTTGAATTCGCTGTTGGAGCAGGTAGCCCTGCATGGCGTCTTTTTGGGGATCGAGCGCCCGCAACTGTTGCATCAGGGAAGCGTATCGGGCTTCGACGAGGGCGCGCACGGTGGCGATTTCCATGTTGGCGGTTCGCACCTGGGCCATGCGGACGTCTTTGCCGGCGAGATTGCCGACGACCTGATTGCTGTCCCGGCCCATCTGATTGGTGGCTTGCGGGATCAGGAAGATCACCATGAGGACCGACCCGCCGACGGCCAGGAGGATTTTGTTGTATTTACGGAAAAAAGCGAATGACATATCGAGGCGACTCCCTGTAGAGGATGCGACGGTCACGAAACCGAACAGTATAAACGGCGGAAAGCCGGGCGTACAGGGAAGGGGAGTATTGTGTGGGAGTATTGGGTGATTGGGTGATGTGGTGATTGGGTGAAGTCTGATTGGGTGAAGCAGGCAGAGCCGCTGACTACGGCACGCCGCTGGTCGGGCTTGCCTCTTCGCCTTCACTTCACCCAATCACCCAATCACCCAATCGCCCTCAATACGCCGGTCGGACGCCGGCCACGCCGTTGGACCCGCCGAACACGGCGCGGCGGTGGTAGGGCTGGGCGTAATAGGCCGAGTCGTTGGTGTGATAAAGGGAGGTCACGGTGTCGGTCGATGCGCGAACGCCGGCCACGCCGGAGGAGGAGGTGTGGTTGTAGCCGCGATGGATGGGGCCTGGCGGGTAGGTGTTGACGCTGTCGCTGTTCCAGTTGGGCGGCAGGGAGTAGGTCATCGAATTGACGGTCAGGTCGATGGAATCGGGGATGCCGATGCGTTCATGGACATATTGCGGCGCGGTGACGATGAGCCGGCCCTCGTAGTATCGGATCGAACTGTTGCCGCCTTTGACATCCCAGACGTCGGGATAGATCGTTCGCTGGATGGAGTCGATGAGCATCTCGGCGCGTTGCGATCGGGTGGTCGGCTGCTCTTCTTCGATTTCGGTGGATTTGGCGAAGATGGACGAGGAGTTGTTTTTCTGATCGCCCAGTATCCGCGTCAGGTCCATGCTGGGGGCTTTGAAGTTGGGCACGCTGTGGATCAGATCCCCGATGGTGTAAATCTTCACGGACAGATCGTTGTTGGCGTGCTGCCGGGTGCGGATGCGGATGTATTGCCTGCTGACCTCGGCCAGCACGTCGTTGCTGTCGAAGATTTGCGTCATCAGCAGCTTCAGCACGGTGCGAGCGCTGACCTCGCGGAGTTGAAGGACGACCAGCGATTGGGGGTCGTGGCCCTCGGCGGATAGTTCTTTCCATGAGACGACGAGATTGACGCCCGACGCCTGCGCCCACCACGCCAGCGCATCGACCGCCGGGACGCCCCGCAGATCGACGCGGCGCATCGGCTGGTTCAGCCCCGCGGGTGAGCCGTCGAGTATGACGAACGACTGCGCCGGCGCATGGGCAACGCACAGAACCACCGCCAGGCCGCCGACGATCCAGGTCAGATGTTCCCGCATGGCTGTATCTCCGGAAAGAGGGTTTCTAACAGCATAGACGTCGGCTGAATCGGACTATCCGCCAACCCCCTGAAAAAAATAACACGAAATCGGACGCGGCGGCACCCGTCACATTCATCACCCGTCATCCACCGCCGCCGGCGGTGCGCGATCTCGCAATCAACATATGTGCTCATCCCCTTTTATTCGCCCTCCCCCATTGCCCGCCCGCGATTCACACATTCCCGCAAAACCGTACCTGTCCCGCTTTCTTTTCCATGCACAACCACTCTCCGCGCACAATCCTGGCAACGCTCCAATGATGGGGATGGGTTGATTCAACCTCGTTTTCAACGCATTTTCGCGGATTCCCGGCGACTCCCGGATTTTCCGCGACATC